>JALZII010000076.1 GCA_030860365.1 Actinomycetota bacterium | reverse complement strand
CGACGAGGTGGACTCGGCCGAGGAAGCCGCCCCAGCCGATGAGTCAGGGGAGCCTGCGGACGAGCACACTCGGCTCACCGCGACGCCCGCACTCGAGGAAGCAGAGCCCCTGGTCCACTTCGACGGGCCCGCGGAGGATCCGCCTGGCGCGCGCACCCTCCAGGACGAGCCGTTCGGGGTGGGCGAGCCCGAGGAGGAGATCGAGCCCGTCGCCTCGCTGGATCTCGACCAGCCGCTGCGCGATGCTCCCCCCGGAGAGCCCGTGACCGAGCTCCACTCCCCGTTCGCCGAGCCCCTCGAGGAGGAGCCGCCTGCGGAGGAGCTGCCGCCTGAGGAGCTGCCGCCTGAGGAACTGCCGCCTGAGGAACTGCCGGCTCAGGAGCTGCCTGCCGAAGAGTTTGCGCCCGAGGAGCTGCCACCGGAGGAGCTGCCGCCCGAGGGATTCGCGCCTGAGGAGCCGCCGCCTGAGGGGCGGGCGCTCACGGCGCTGGCGGCCGAGGAGCTGCCTCAGGAGGATGGCTCGCCGCCGCTGGATGCCCCGGCCCCGGAGGGCGCCGAGGACGACGATGTGCTCGAGGAGACCCCGGACTTCCTGTCCGAGACGCCCGAGCACGATCGGCTCTGGTTCGAGCAGAAGCCGCCGCGCGACTTCGACTTCGACTAGGCCGCGTACAACAGCCGTCCAGCTGGGTGCCCATTGCCCAAGTTGGAGAGCCGCCACGCCGAGGAGACGGTTACGACGGCACGGAAGGGTTCCGTCGAGTACAAGCGGCAAAGGACGCCGCTGGGTTGTGCAGTATGCGGGGATCGCCGGGGCGGGCGATCCCCGCCGCAGCCCCTGTCACGTCACGTAGCCGCGCGTGCGGGCGGCGTCGAGCACGCGCTCGATGCCAAGCTGGTACGCCGCCAGCCGCAGCGGCACTTCCTCCTCCTGCGACTTGGCCGCCACTTCGCCGTAGGCACGGCGCATGATCGTCTCGAGCTGCTGGTTGACCGCGTCCTCCTCCCAGCGGAAGTGCTGCAGGTTCTGGACCCACTCGAAGTAGGAGACGATCACCCCCCCGGCGTTGGCCATCACGTCGGGCACAACGTGAACCCCGTTGGCGGTGAGGATGTCGTCGGCGTTCGGGGTGGTCGGGCTGTTGGCGCCCTCCACCACCATCCTGCAGCGCAGCGTGTCCGCGTTGCCACGGTGGATCATGCCGCCGAGCGCGGCGGGGAAGAAGACTTCGCACTCGAGACCCAGCAGCTCCTCGGGGCTGCAGGGCTCGGAGCCGTGCTCGAAGCCTTCGAGCACCCCGTTCTCTGCGACGTGGTCCACAAGCGCGTTGACGTCGATTCCCCACTCGGAGCGGATCGCCCCGCTGGCGTCCGAGCAGCCGACCAGGCGGGCGCCGTTCTGACACATGATGCGAGCGATCCACGAGCCGACGTTGCCGAAGCCCTGCACCACGAAGCCGCAGTCCGAGGGATCGACGCCGCACTCCGGCGCCGCCTCGGAGAACACGCACACCACGCCGCGCCCGGTGGCTGCCTCCCGCCCGAGCGAGCCCTCGAGGGACAGCGGCTTGCCCGTCACGCACGCGGGCGTGTGGCCGTGGAGCTTGCCGTACTCGTCCATGAGCCAGGCCATCGTCTGGGCGTTGGTGCCCACGTCGGGGGCGGGGATGTCGCGCTGGGGACCCAGCAGCTTGTCCACCTTGTCCATGAACGAGCGAGCCACGTTCTGGAGCTCCGAGGGCGCGAGCTCGGCAGGATCTACGTTCACGCCGCCCTTGGCCCCGCCGAAGGGGATCCCGGCGATCGCGGTCTTCCAGGTCATCAGCTCGGCGAGGGCGCGCACCTCGTCGAGGTCCACGTCGGGGTGGAAGCGGATGCCGCCCTTGTAGGGCCCGCGCGCGCCGTTGTGCTGTACGCGGTAGCCGTGGTAGACGTGCATCCTCCCGTCGGGCTGCTTGAGGGGGATCTGGACCTGCACCTCGCGGTAGGAGGAGCGCAGCACAGCGGCCAGGTCGTCGCGCAGCTCGAGCCTCTCGGCGGCCTGGTCGAACCAGTGCGAGACGATCTCGTAGTTCGAGACCTCGGCCCGCCCGTCGGGAGACGGCCGCTCGGGCTCGGGCTGGCG
>JALZII010000068.1 GCA_030860365.1 Actinomycetota bacterium | reverse complement strand
CGGTCTTCGTCTCCGGCGCCTACTGGTACCTGTACGGTCGCGCGCCGGCGGTGGCCACGGCCACCGAGCCACGCGCCGAGCCGGCGCCGGCCGGTCGGGAAGCCGTGGTCACAGGTACCTGACGCTCGAACGGCGCGGGGTAGGCGGGAGCGCACCGCGGCCCGCTCCCCGGCCCCGAAGCTGTACGCTCGACGCTGCGAGCCGGAGACACAAGCGGGCCGAAGACACCGATCCGGGGGAAATGAGATGCCGATCTTGATGGTCCACGACAGTCCGGGTGGAACTCAGGAGCAGTACGAGCAGGTCGCTGCGGGCCTCACCGACGGCCGGGGCCTCAATTCGCTCAGCGACTGGCCAGTCGACGGGATTCTCGCGCACAGCGCCGGTCCAACCGATACCGGCTGGCGTGTCGTCGATGTCTGGGAATCGGAGGAGGCTTTCCAGCGTTTCGGAGAAGTGATCGGCCCCCTGCTCCAGGAGGCGGGCATATCAGGCGAGCCCCAGGTCACCCCGGTGCACAACTTCGTTCAGTAGCGTTCGTAGGCCACACCCGCGAGGGCTGATCGGCTGCTCTTCGGAGTTGTCCTGCAGTTTTCTCCCCGCGGACGCGTCGAGGAGGCCTGTTGCCCCCCGTCGTTGGTCGGCTGCGACGCTATTCGCATGAGATCGGCCTTGCAAGCACGAATGGCGCCCGCTCGGGACTCCCCCAAGCGGCAGAATCGATCCCAGCGTGCATACAGGCCCTGCTGGGCGCCAACGGCGAACACGTGGCTGCCCGCCGGCGAGCCGACGGGAAGGGATGCTGATGGACGACAAGCGCGACGCGAGGACTCCGTTGGCGCTTGAGACTTGCCGGGACGGTCTGGCATGAGCGTCGCGCGTTACGACGCCCTCGTCATGGGCGCCGGTCCGGCCGGTGAGGTCGCGGTCTCGCGGCTCAACGGACAGGGGCTGAAGGTCGCCCTGGTCGAGCGTGAGCTTCTCGGCGGAGAATGCGGCTACTGGGCCTGCATTCCTTCGAAGACGCTGCTGCGACCGCCCGAAGCGCGCTCGGAGGCCGAGCGGGCGGCTGGTGTGGGGGCGCCCGCGGTTTCGTGGCCGGAGGTGGCGGCGTATCGAGACACGATGATCCGCCACCTCGATGATTCAGCACAGGTCTCGGGCTACGGCCAAGAGGGTGTCGACGTCTTCAAGAGCGAGGGAAAGATCGCCCGGCCTGGTCAGGTAGAGGTCGAGGGACAGGCGCTCCACACCGATCGCATCATCGTGGCGACCGGCAGCGACGCGCGGATCCCGCCGGTTGACGGGCTGAAGGAGGCGGGCTACTGGACCAACCGCGAAGCGACCACGCTCTCGGAGATCCCGGACAGCATCGTGGTCCTGGGCGGCGGCCCTGTCGGGGTCGAGCTGGGTCAGCTCATGCGCCGCTTCGGCGCGCGCGTGACGATCGTCGAGCACGGCGAACGGCTGCTCTCCCGTGAGGATCCCGCGGTCGGCGAGCTGATCGGCGACACCTTGCGGGCCGAGGGCATCGAGCTGTGCCTCGGCGCCCAGGCCACCGCCGTCGAGCGCAGAGATGGCGAGCGCATCGTGCGCCTCGACGATGGCGTGGAGGTCAGCGGACGGGAGCTGCTCGTCGCAACCGGGCGCGCACCACGGGTGCACGGCATCGGCCTCGAGTCCATCGGCATCGAGCCCGACCCCGAGGGCCTCGAGGTCGACGAGCGCTGCCGGGCGGCAGAAGGCGTGTGGGCGATCGGCGACGTGACCGGCGTGATGCCCTTCACCCACGTCGGGATGTACCAGGGCCGGATCACCGCCCAGGACATCGCCGGAGAGCAGCCGCGCGCGGACTACGCGGCGATTCCGCGCGTCGTCTTCTCAGACCCTGAAGTCGCCGCCGTGGGACTGACCGAGCAGCAGGCCCGCGAGCAGAGGGTCGAGATCGCCACCGCCCGCATCGTGCTCGGCGAGGCGATCGCTCGGCCATCGACCTATGAGGAGAACCCGCGTGGTGAGCTCGGGCTGATCGCCGACCACCGACGCCAGGTTCTCGTCGGCGCGTGGGCGGTCGCACCGCTCGCGAGCGAGTGGATCCACTACGCCGCGCTGGCGATCAAGACCCAGACGCCGCTGCCGGTGCTGCGCGACACCGTGGCCCAGTTCCCCACGTTCACCGAGGCCTACCTGAAGGGGCTGGAGGCACTGGAGCCCTGAGTACGACTTGGCGACGGCGGCTCGGGCGGCGGCGCGCATTTCGCTGCGCCGGGCCCACGCAGCCGCGCTAGAACATCAGGAACCCGACCGTCTCGGCGGCTCGGGTGCAGGCGCTCTCCAGCTCCGGGCTCGGGCCGTTCGGCCGCCTCGACGAGCACACCATCAGCCATAGGTGGCCCTGGCCGCTGAACACGGCGACCGTGCCGCGGTCCTTGTCGTCCTCGTAGCGGTAGCCGCGCACCGGCACCTGCTCGTCCCCAAGGGGCCCTATGGGCTTGACGGTGCGAAAGTCGGGATCGGAGTCCTCGAAGGCGCGGGCCGCACGGGCCGCCGGAACCGTGCCGCTGATCTTGGGGCCCCGCTCGAGCACTATCGCCTCGTCGCGGCTCAGGGGGTAGGCCTGGCTGCTCTGGTCGGGAGAGGGCGGGACGCGCTGGCCCTTCGGCACGATCAGCGCCGGGAACCCCGACTGGCTCACCCGCGACTCACGCCCCGCCCGCGGCTCGTCCAGCGAGCAGCGGCCCAGGCCCGCCCGGTCGGCGAGGGTGTCGAGCGCCTCGTCGGCGGGCTCGGCGGCGTCGAGAGCGCGGTCGAAGGTACGAGAGTCCCTCTTGGCGAGGGCAGTGGCCGCGTCCTCGTAGGCGGCGATGAGGGCGTCCAGTGTTTTCTGGTAGTCGTGGGCTGCAGCCCCGAGCCCGGCACGGGGGGTCCCCTTGCGCGCGGCCCGGGCCACCCCGCCGGCGTCCCGGAAGTCCTCCGCCTGGTCGGCGGGCGACCCGTTGAAGCGGACCTCGGTCACGGCCTGGCGGT
>JALZII010000067.1 GCA_030860365.1 Actinomycetota bacterium | reverse complement strand
ACCCACGACCTGCGCCCGTGGAACAACGGCGGGGGTTCCTACCGGCCCGACGAAGCCCGTGCGCTCGCGCGCGAGCACGCGCGCGACTTCGTGGACCGCGCGCTGGACCGCCTGCGCGACGGTGGGCTGCTGTGCTGCGCGTTGGACACCGAGCTTCTCGGCCACTGGTGGTACGAGGGGCTCGAGTGGCTGACCGCAGTGCTCGAGGAGGCCCCGGCGCGGGGCCTGGAGCTGGTGAGCGTGTCCGAGGGCCTGGAGCGGGTCGAGCCGATCGAGCGCGAGCTGAGCGCCTCGAGCTGGGGGCGCGACAAGGACCTCTCGACCTGGGACGCGCCCGGCGTGGCCGAGCTCGCCTTCAGCGCCCGGCGTGCCGAGCTGAGCGTTCTCGCCGGGGCCACGAACGGCCTGGCGCGCGAGGGCCTCGAGCGGGCCGCCCGGGAGCTGCTGGCACTTCAGTCCAGCGACTGGGCCTTCCTCATCACGCGCGACCTCGCGGGCGACTATCCGCTGCGCCGGGCCCGCAGCCACGAGGCGGGGGTCCGGCAGGCTCTCGAACAAGGCGGCAAGGACTATTCTCCCCGCTCCGGTCCGGCCCTTCGCAACCTCGCGCCGGACCTCGACCTGGCCTCGCTTTGCGCACCCTGATCCTCTCCTGGGAGTACCCCCCGCTCATCGAGGGCGGCCTGGCCCGCCACGTCCGCAAGCTCGCGGAGGGCCTGGTGACCGAGGGCTTCGAGGTGCATGTGATCACCCGCGGGCACGAGGAGTCGCCTCCCGAGGAGGACATGTGCGGCGTCATGGTCCACCGCGTCCGCGAGCCCGAGCGCCCGCGCGACCTCGGCGAGTTCGTCACCTGGATCGAGCACATGAACGCGGACATGCTCGCCGCCGGGGTGGAGCTGGGCGACCGCATCGCCTTCGACCTCGTCCACGGCCACGACTGGTTGGTGGCCGGGGCCGGCGACCACCTGGCCAAGCGCTATCGCTGTCCCCTCGCAGTGACCATCCACGCCACCGAGTACGGGCGCCACCAGGGCTGGGTGGACAAACACCCGCAGTCCTACATCCACGGGGTCGAACGCTGGATGGCCAACCGCGCCGAGCGGGTGATCGCCTGCTCTTCGTACATGCGCGAGCACGTGGCCGACGTGTACGGGCTGGAGGAGGAGCGCATCCTGGTGATCCCCAACGGGATCGACCCCGGGGAGCTGGTGCCCGTCGATGACCTCGAGTCGCTGCGTGCCCGTTATGCGGCGCCTCACGAGCGCCTCGTGCTGCTCGTCGGGCGCCTGGTCTACGAGAAGGGCTTCCAGATCGCGCTGGAGGCGCTGCCCGGCCTCATCGAGCGCGTGGGCGATCTCCGCTTCCTCGTGGCCGGCTCGGGCACGGCCGGGGCCGAGCTGCGCCGCCAGGCCGCCGATCACGGCCTCGACGACCACGGAACCTTCCTGGGCTGGATCGGCGACGACGTGCTCCACTCCCTCTATCGCATCGCCGACCTCACGGTGGTGCCCTCGATCTACGAGCCCTTCGGCCTGGTGGCGCTGGAGGCCATGGCCAGCGGCTGTCCCTGCCTGGTGGCCGACACCGGCGGCCTGCGTGAGGTGGTGCCCAACGAGGACGTTGGCCTGCGCTTTCGCTCGCGCGACCCCGCCTCGCTGGCCGCCATGGCCGAGCGGGTCCTGGTGGACGGGGCCCTCCGCGACCGCCTGGTGGCCGAGGCTTCCGAGCACGTGCTGAGCTTCGACTGGGCCGACGTGGCCCGCCAGACCGCGGCGGCGTACCGGGAGCTGGTCGTCGGCCAGTTCGCCGACCCCCCGGCCCGCTGACCGGCCAGCCCAGGCGCAGCTACTCGTAGCGCATGCGCGAGGGCTCCTCGCGCATGCGAATCACCTTCGCGGGCACGCCGCCCACCACGGCGTTGGCGGGCACGTCGCGCGTGACCACGGCGTTGGCGCCGATCACGGCGTTGTCGCCCACGGTGACGCCGCGCAGGATGCACGCCCCGTAGCCGATCCAGACGTTGTTACCCACGCGGACGTCGCGCTTGTAGATGCCCTGCAGGCGAACCGGGCGGTCCACCTCGACGGTGCCGTGGTCGAAGTCGATCAGCATCACGCGGTCGGCGATCACGCACTCGCGGCCGATGGACACGTGCTGGAAGGCGGAGAGGGTGCACTCCTGGCCGAGGACGGTCTTGGCCCCGATCGACACGAGCCCTTCGTGGGCGCGCAGCTTCGATCCGCGGCCGACCCACGACCAGCGTCCGAGCTCGATCCGCCCCGAGCGGCCGATCTCCAGCACCACCTCCGGGCCGATGAACGCGAGGCCGTCGGTGTCCAGGCGGCGGTGGCGCAGCAGCTTCCGGGCCTGGCGCGCCATGAGCCGCGCGTACTTGACGTTGAGCATGCCGTGACGGCGCATGAAGCGAAGCAGCGCGATCGGGCCGCCATGGAGCGCAGCGGGGGCCCTGCGGATCTCCGGGGGCATGTCGGTGGGGGGCAACACCCTCGTCACGCGCGCCGATGATAAGTGGCCCGGTCTGCGAGCCATGAGGGTCTCGCAGATCGGGCTCCGGGCCCGGAGGCCGCTAGGTTCAGGCGGCCCATGGCCCGCCCCGGACGCACCGCCGCCGAGCTCTCCGAACGCCTGCTGAACGGCGACAAGCGCGCGCTCGCGCAGGCCATCTCCCTGGTCGAGGACGACGACCCCGAGGGCTGGGCGCTCGTGCGCGAGGTCTACCCGAGCACGGGGAAAAGCGCGGTCATCGGCTTCACCGGCGCGCCCGGCGTGGGGAAGTCCACCCTGATCGGCGAGCTGGTCAAGAACGCGCGCGGGCGCGAGCGCGAGGTGGCCGTGCTCTCCATCGACCCCAGCTCGCCCTTCACCAAGGGAGCCCTGCTGGGCGACCGCATCCGCCTGTCCGACCACTTCCTCGACCCCGGCGTGTTCATCCGCTCGATGGCCACGCGCGGCTCGCTGGGCGGGCTGAGCGAGGCCGCTCTGCAGGCCGCGCTGCTCATGGACGCAAGCGGCAAGGACGACGTCCTGCTGGAGACGGTGGGCGTGGGCCAGGCCGAGGTGGACGTCATCGGCCACGCCGACACCGTGGTGCTGGTGCTCATGCCCGGCTCGGGCGACTCCGTGCAGGCGCTGAAGGCCGGCGTGATGGAGATCCCCGACGTGATCGTGGTCAACAAGTCAGACCACCCGCTCACCGAGACGATGGTCCGCGAGATCCGCGCAACGATCTCGCTGGCGCCTCAGGAGGGCTGGCAGGTTCCCATCGTCCAGACCGAGGCGTCGAAGGGAAACGGCATCGATGAGCTGGTCGAGAAGATGGCCGAGCACCGCGAGCACATCAAAGCCGAGGGCACCCTCGAAGAGCGGCGCGGGAGCAACCTCAGGAACGAGGTGCTGACGCTGGCGTCGGGACGTATGCGCCGGCGCCTCGAGGAGTCCACGCGCGAGGACCCCGAGGTGCGCGAGCTGCTCGATGAGGTGGTGGCCCGCCGCATCGATCCCGCCAGCGCGGCGGGCAAGCTGCTCGAGCGCGACGCCGGCGCAGACTGAGCTCCCGGCAGGTCGGGACGCAGGTGGCCGCAGGAGTCATATGAGCCGCCACGAAACAGCTGTGGGTGTCTGGGACGAGGGCTGGCCAGGCCGGTGACGAAAGCGACTCCCGCACCGTCGTCGTCATCGGCGACGGGGACCTCAGTGACGAGACGGCGTGGGCGGTGGAGGCCTCGGGCGCTCGGGTCTCCCGGCTGCGCGAACCGAGCGAGGGCGACGTT
>JALZII010000064.1 GCA_030860365.1 Actinomycetota bacterium | reverse complement strand
GCGTCTCCTCGAAGTCGGTGCGAGCGGCGTCACGGGCGTCGGTTCGCTCGCCGGCGTCGGCGCCGGACCTGAAGCGCACCAGCACGTCCTGGACGGTGGATGGGCGCGGGGCGGGCAGCTCGGCGCGGGGCAGCTGGCGCGGAGGTCCGAAGGCCACCGAGGGGCCGAAGAGCGCCGACACGGCAAGGGTCGCGAGGGCGAGCACGCCCCAGGCGATTCTCTTGGGGATGGAGAAGTTCACGTCCCCTTATACGTCCTTGCTGTCGCCCTGGCCTACAACGGCCGCTAGGTCTGGCCGAAAGGCCGACCCCAGGCGGTGTGTTTCCGCCCGGGAGCCTGCGGGCACAATGCCACCATGCTCAGGAGGCTTCTCAACTCATTGATGGGTGGCGGCGCCGCCCGTGGCGGGCGCCATGGACACCGCGGACACCGCGGCGGCGGGTCCCCCGGGGCCCAGATCGGCTCGATGGTCGAGCGCTTCCTTCGCCGCCGCCGCTAGCAGCGGCCCCACGCCAGGCAGGGCAGAAGCGCCCTGGGCGGCGGACCCTTCTGCTGCAGCGGCGGGGAGGCCGTCAGCCCTCTTCGCCCGCCTTCTCGACCACGTGCTCGGGATCGGCTTCGGGGAGCTCGGGGGTCTCCGCGTCCTCGGCCGGCGTGGCGTCGTCGGGCTCTATGTCGGTGGCGTCGGTCTTCTCTCGCTCGTGCATGGCAGGGCCGCTACCCGGAGAGGACGCCGCAAACACCCTGCCAGGCCCTGCGACGTCCTCGACCGACCGGCTCGACCCGCGTGATGCGCTTCGCGCTGAACTCGCTCCTGTACTTCCCCACGGGCGCGATCGCCCAGACGCCGGCGTCGCGCGGGCTCGACTTCCGCGACCTCACGATCGACACCGAGGACGGCGAGCGCCTCCACGGCTGGTGGGTTTCGGCCACGGCGAAGCGGGCGCTCGGGCCCATCCTGTTCTGCCACGGCAACGGTGGGAACGTCGGCGACCGGGTGATGCACGTGGAGCTGCTCTCCGCGCTGGGCTTCGACGTCCTGCTCTTCGACTACCGCGGCTACGGGCGCAGCACCGGCCGCCCCGGCGAGGAGGGCACCTATCGCGACGCTCGGGCGGCGTGCGCGGCACTCCTGCGCGAGGCCGGCGCCGAGGGCTCGCGAACCTTCTACCTGGGTGAGTCTCTGGGCGGAGCGGTCGCCCTCCAGCTGGCGCTCGAGCTGCCGCCTGCGGGGCTCATCCTGCAGTCCACCTTCACCGGCGTCCGCGACATGGCCCGCCGGCACTACCCGTTCATCCCGAGGGCCGTCGTGCCCGACGCCTATCCGACCCTGCAACGTATTCCCGACCTGCGCGCACCGCTGCTGGTCGCGCACGGTGAGCGCGACGACATCGTTCCGCTCTCGCAAGGGCGGGCCCTGTTCGAGGCTGCGCCTGAGCCGAAGCGGATGGAGGTGCTCGAGGGCGTGGGCCACAACGACCTCATACCGCTCGCCGGCCCGCAGTACGCCGAGGTGGTCGCTTCCTGGGCCGGCCACGTCGACGGGAGTGGCTGACCGCAGCGGACGAGCGCGACAGCGGGCCCGCCGCTGCGCTCGGGGTGAGCGAGCAGGAGCCGAAAGCCGCGGCTGCGCAGCGCGGCGATTCCGTCCTCGAAGCCCTCGTCGAGCTCCCCGTAGGGCGTCTCGAGCAGCAGGTAGCCACCTCTGGCCATACGAGGCGAGGCGCAGGTCTTCCTCGGACGCCGCCGAGGCCCAGTCGAGGTCCACCTCACCCGCCGGCACGACCTCGAGCGGGATCTCCTCGCGCTCGAGTCGTGCGTTGAGGTCGGCGCCCGGGGACTCACCGCTCGTTAGAGTCCGCGCCTGCCTACGCACGCTCGATCGCCGCGTAGGCAGCCGCCACTCCCGTCCCGTAGACGAGGTGGTAGCCGACTTCCAGCGCGAGGTCCTTCACTCCGTACTTCCAAGGAGGCTCGTAGAGGCCCATGGGCACGAGCTCGGCGTAGGAGAGGCCCCAGACCGCCGTGCCGAACAGCGGCCCCCGCCGCAGCGCAGGCCCCGGGCTCGTGCCCTCGATCAGCCCGTAGACAGCACCCCAGCCGATGCCGTAGCCCCAGTGCATGGCGTGGGTGAGCAGGGGGATGGAATCGGCCGAGACCTCGCGGTCAAAGACGCCCTCGATGACCCTGCGGGCGACCTTCGCCGGAGTCGAGGCCGCTTCCCACGGGTCGCTCGGTCCGGCGTCCGGCGGCTGCGGCTGCTCGCCCGAGCCCATGAGCTTGATCGAGAGCTCCTGGGCGGCGGTCATCGCGGCGGTGCCGGCCACTCCGGCCGCCAGCCCCCGCGCGAGGGCCCCGAGGGGAGAGGTTCTCGCCACGCCCTGAACCTAGAAGGTGACGATCTCGTAGCCCTGGTCGATCAGCTTCTTGACGCTCGGGTGGCCCCTGTACTCGTCGAGGAGGGTGATGCCGAGCTTCTCGACCTCGTCCTTTACCCCGAAGGCCCCGGCGCAGTAGTCGCAGGCACCCGCGACGGTGCCCTGCACGGCGGCGAAGATCTCGTGGTAGTCGTGCGAGGCGTCGGCGAACGACGCTGCCGCCTTGGTGCCCGCGCCGTCGAAGACCGTAGTCACGCCGTCGCCGGCGTCCATGTGCTCTCGCGCCACCAAGAGAGCGTTGACCACCCGCCCGAGGCTCTCGGGGCTCTCTCCGTCGGCCAGCACCACTATTCCGACGTTTGCCATCTCTTGAGGCTGCCCGAACCCCCGTAGGACCAACCTGGGCATACGCGCCATACGGTGAACGCCGAGGCCATGGTCGCGCCCGAGGCGCTCAGCCGCTCAGGCCCTCGGCCTCAAGCGTCGCCTCCACCGCCGGCTCGAATCGCGCGCGGGTCGCCGCCGCCGCGGCGTGCTCTTCGGAGATGATCCGCTCGGCGACGTCGACGGTCTCCTCGTCGCCGGCCCGGCCGGCCACGCGCTTGAGCTGCTCGTAGGCGGCCACCTCCAGATGCTCGAAGGCGAAGGCAAACCCGGCCAGCTTGGCCGGCGTGTCGCCGGGCTGGGCGGCGAAGAAGGCACCCATGTTGAGCCCTCCCACGCGCATCGCCGCGTCCTGCAGCGCCGAGGGGCCGGCGCCGTGGGCGTTCAGGCGGGCCTCGACGGCCGCCTGCTGGGCGCGCGTCTGCTCGAGGTGGTCCAGGAAGGCGCCGGCCAGCCCCGGCTCGCCGGCGATGTCGGGGCCCATGTCGAGCAGCTGGATCGCCTGGCTTTCGATGGCGTGGGCGTCGGCCAGGTACTTCGTGAGCTGCTGTTGGAGGTCGTCGGGCTCGAGCTGGGCCAGCGAGGCCTCCACCGCGCGGTCGAAGCTCGCGGCCAGGCGGTCGGCCATGGCGCTCTCCTGCTCTCGGATGGACCGGGCGGTCTCGGCGGTGGCGGTGTCGCCGGCGCGGTCGGCCACCAGGGCGAGCAGGTCGTAGGCGGCCAGCTCCAGGTGCTCGTAGGAGTACGCGTGCGCGGCGAGCTTGCCGGGCGTGTCTGGGTTGAGGCGGGCGAACAGGATCATCCCGACTCCTCCCGCCCGGGCGATCAGGTCCTTGGCCCTCGAGGGATCGGCGCCGCGGGCCTCCAGGCGCTCGCGCACCCGGCGCTCGTGGTCCTCGGTCTCGACCAGATGGTCCTGGTAGATGCGCGCGAGCTCGGGGTCCCCGGCGATCTTGGGCGCCGTGCGCAGCTGCTGGAGCGCCTGCTCCTCGATCGAGTGGATGTCGGTCAGGTACTTGGTGAGCTGTTTGTCGAGCGTGTCGGGCATGCCCGGCCGCTACCCGAAAAGGCTCGGTCGCACTCCGTTCAGCCCTGCTCTCAGCGCTCGGCGGCGAGCTCTCCCACGAGCGCCCGGTAGCCGGCGGCGATGCGCTCGGCGTCGAGTCCCTCCTGCTCGCGCCACACGCGCACCTGGGTAGCCCCGAGGGCGGCCAGAAGGACCCCGGCCGTGAACTCGGGGTCCAGCCGCGGGTTGAGCTCTCGCACCAGCAGCGAGACGTGGGTGAGATAGAACCGGTGCACCGGCGAGCTCTGGCGCACTCCCGCGGCCGAGGACTCGATAGCCAGCAGCAGCGGGCCGTGGGACTCGATCATCTCGAGCAGAGCCTCGCCGAAGGCCGCCAGCCTCGAGGCGGCCCGGGCGCCGGGGCCGAGGGGAGGCTCGCCGCGGATGCAGGCCTCCTGAAAGCCGCGCTCGCGGTCGTCCATCAGCGTTAGCGCGAGCGTCGCACGGTCGCCGAAGCGGCGGTAGACGGTCCCCTTGCCCACCCCCGCGGCCTCGGCCACCGCGTCCATCGTCACGCCGTTCGCCCCGCGTTCTGCGAACAGCCGCTCGGCGGCGCAGAGGATCCGCTCGCGGTTGCGTGCGGCATCGGCGCGCTCGCTGGGGGCCGCGCCCACCACGGGCAGCTCCTCGCCTAAGTGGACGCGCGTCCGGTTGCTGCTAGGCTCACCTTCAGTAAGCGGACTGGAGTCCGGTTTCACGGTCCGAGGGTAAACAAAAAGGAGCAGCCATGACCGTCATCGAGCAGCAGATTCCCACCGGCACCTGGGTGGCCGACAGGATCCATTCGTCGGTCGCCTTCGAGGTCAAGCACATGGTCGTCGCCACCTTCCGTTCGAAGTTCGACGACTACGAGGCCAGGCTCACCGTGGAGGACGGCGAGCCCAAGCTGGTCGGCACCGTGCAGGTGGCGAGCATCGAGGCCAGGGACGAGAGGCTGGCCGGCCACCTGCAGTCACCGGACTTCTTCGACGCCGAGCGAACCCCCGAGCTGCACTTCGAGTCCACGGCCTTTCGCCACGACGGCGACGAGCTGACCGTGGAGGGCGACCTCACCATCAGGGGCGTGACCCGCCAAGTGGCGGCCCACGGCGCGATCGCCGGACCGCACGTGAACATCGCCGGCGACGAGGGTCTCGGCCTCGAGCTGGAGACGACGGTGGACCGCACCGACTACGGCCTCGGGTGGAACGCGTCGCTGCCCAAGGGCGGCTTCGCGCTGGCCAACGACGTGAAGCTCAAGATCTCGCTCGAGCTGGTCAGGCAGTAGCCCCCGCGCTCTTCGACCGTGCCGCCGGAGGCCGTGAAGCACCTCCGGCGGGCGTCGAAGGGGCGGCGGTCAGGCAGTCGCCCTGCAAGGGCGCACCCAGTCCTTGCGCCACGGAGAAGCCGCCGCGAAGCTCCGGCGCGTGCGCTGCGTCCGGCCTCTCGCTGTGCTGGTGGTCTTGGGAGCCCTGCTCCTGCCGACCGTGCTGCCCGAAAGCGCTCGAGCCGGCCGCGGCAACGTTGCCGCCCTGCAGGTCGCCCTCAGGGCCCTCGGCTACCGCCCCATGGCGGTCGACGGCATCTCCGGGCCGTGGACACGGCGTGCCGTGCGCCGCTTTCAGCGACGCAGGCGCCTGGCGGTGGACGGGATCGCCGGGCCGCGCACGCTGCGCAGGCTCGGGCGCCGAGGCCGCCCGCGCTACGGGCGGCGCGCGATGCGCCGAGGCCACCGCGGCTTCGACGTCGCGGCGCTCCAGTTCGTGCTCTGGCGCCGCGGCTTTCACCCCGGCGGCTTCGACGGCGGCTACGGGCGCAGGACCGCGTGAGCGGTCAGGCGCTACCAGCGGGCCGCCGGACTCTCCGTGGACGGCGTGGCGGGGCGCTCGACCCTTCGCAAGCTGCGGCGAAGCCGGGTCTACCGAACCGGCCGGGGCGGGCCGGTTCGCTTCTTCCGCCCGCTCCGGGCGCCGATCGGAGACGGCTTTGGCTGGGTGAGCGGCCGCCGGCACACCGGCCTGGACTTCACGGCGGGATACGGCAGAGCGGTGGGCGCGGCGGGGCGGGGGAGGGTCGCCTTCGCCGGCTGGAACAGGGGCGGCTACGGCTACCTGGTGGTCGTCAGGCACCGCCTGGGCTTCGAGAGCTGGTACGCGCACCTGTCGCGCATCAACGTCTCTCGAGGGCGGTACGTGGTGGGCGGCAGTCGCATCGGCCGCGTGGGCTCGACGGGGCATTCGACCGGCCCGCACCTGCACTTCGAGGTGCGCCGCTTCGGCACCCCGATCGACCCGCGGTCTCGGCTGTTGGGAGCCGCGGCCGCCGGAAGGCCCACGGGGCGCCGCCTGGACTGCGCACCCAACGCCGACGTGCGCAGCTCGCGCGACGCCGACCCGCCGGTGGCCCGGCTGAACCGCTGCCCTTGAAAGAGCGTTGGTTGACCCGCGTGCGGCGGGGTAGGCGGGCGGCATGAGCGAGGAGCCCGGCGAGCCCTGGCGCGCCTTCATCGAGATCCCCAAGGGCGGCCGCAACAAGTACGAGCTCAACCAGGAGACCGGGCACATCGAGCTCGACCGCCGTCTGTTCGGCGCGGTGAGCTACCCGGTCGAGTACGGCTTCGTCATGGGCACGCGCACCGAGGAGGGCGAGGAGCTCGACGCGATCGTCGCCGTCAGCGAGCCCACCTTCCCGGGTTGCGTGGTGCCGATCGACGTGATCGGGATGCTCGAGATGTACGACGGGGACGAGCCCAACCACAAGATCCTCGGCGTTCCGCTGTCCGACCCGGCGTGGAGCGATCTCGAGGAGATCGACCAGCTGCCCGGAGATCTCGCGCAGGAGATAAAGCACTTCTTCGAGGTCTACACCGACCTCGAGGGCAAGGAGTGGCGCATCGAGGGCTGGGCTTCCAAGGAGCGGGCGGTGGCGGAGTGCGACAGCGCCCGCGAGCGCTTCCGAGAGCAGGAGGGCTGACCGCCGCCCTTCCGAACGTGCCGCGGCGCGGCAGCGGGCATACTGCGTGCCCTGAAGCTCTACGTCTGCTGGAACGTCAAGCGGGGCCCCTTGGGTCATGCCTGCGGCACCGCCCACCACGCCCTGCGCCAAGCCGGTCACCACCCTGAGGTGATCAAGTCGTACGGGCTCCGCCTCCTGCCCGATCTCTTCAACCGGGCCGAGGGCCGCCGTGAGGCCGAGCGGCTCACCGGCAGCAAGACCGTACCCGTGCTGGTGAGCGACGAGGGTGGTCGTCTCGGACTCGCAGAAGATCGCCGCCTGGGCGCGCGAGCACCCCGCGTGAGGCGGGCCCGAACCGACCACGGCCGCCTCGGACCGGCGCTGGGACAGCTTCTCAGGCGTTCGTCCGATCGGCGTTGGCGTGGATCGCCTCGTGCAGGTAGCGCGCCAGGCCCTCGGCTCGCCGCTCGTAGTGGGCTCTGAAGCGTTCGTCGGCGGTGTACACGTCGGCCAGCCCTCGGTGCATCTCGGTCGAGCACTCGTAGAACCAGCGGTCGATGTGACGTCGGTGGTCCTCGGCCAGGTCCATCGCGCGCTCCCCGTCAGTCGGCGCGTCTTCGGCCATCGCAGCCGCCAGCGACTCCTCGATCTGGTCACTTTCGTCGCGCATCCGCCGCCAGTCTTCGGTGGAGTACCGAGCGGTCCGGTGCCGTGACTCCTCGTAGGACGGAGTGCCTTCCCATCGCTCCTTCGCTTCGCCGGCGTGCTCGGTCGGGTCGAAGTCGCCGAAGAGCGCGAAGCGCTCTTCGGGTGTCAGCTGCATGCCCATCCTGTGTGCCTCCTTCGTGGTCTGCACGGCCGCGAGCATCTCCTCCAGGCGGGCGATCCGGTCGCCCAGCAGCCGCTCCTGGCGGGTGAGGTGCGCGACGGGATCGATGCCCGGGTCGTCGAGCAGGCTTGCGATGTCCTCGAGGGTGAGCCCGAGCTCGCGGTAGGACAGGATCCGGTGCAGGCGCTCGAGGTCGGCGGAGCCGTAGCGGCGGTAGCCGCCCTCGCTTCGCTCCTCGGGCTCCAGCAGGCCGATCCGGTCGTAGTGGTGCAGCGTCCGGACCGTCACGCCGGCCAGCTCGGCCACCTGTCCCACCGTGTACCTCATGGTTCGTGCCTCGATGGAGGCGACGGTAGGTCCTGACGTTACGTCAGGGTCAAGGGTCGGCGCTAGGTTTGTCCGGTGCCGACCGCCGTCTATTTCTCCGGGGGCCTGAAGCTCGAGGTCGATGCCGACGTCGGCGAGGTGCGCGACCAGCTCGTCGGGGGCGACGCGATCATCGAGATGGAGACCGAGCACGGGCGGAGGGTCTACATCCGTCGCGAGCTGGTGGCCTACGTCGAAGAGCGGCCCGAGCGCCCGAGCTCTGCCCGGCGGCGCTTCTCCGCCCGCGGCGAGGATCCCCCGGCGCAGTAGAGCCCGGGGTCGGATGAGCGGCAGGGGGCAGTTGTGACGCCGCGCCGAGACCCGAGCGCGGCCCCCATCGCGGAGGCCATGCGCTCCTACTGGGAGTCGGGGATGCTCAGCTTCAGCATCCCCGCGCACAGCGGCGGGCGTGGCCCACGACCCGAGTTCACCGAGTGGGCCGGCATGGATGCCGCGCGCTTCGACCTGCCGATGACCCACGGGGTGGACACCCGTGACCTCTCGCGCCACGTGACCGCCACCGCCCAAGAGCTCTTCGCCGAGGCCGTCGGCGCCAGGCAGACCATGTTCTCCACCAACGGCTCTTCGATGAACGTCCACGTGGCGATGATGGCCGTGGCCGGCCCTGGCCGCTCACTGGTGATGGCGCGCAACGGGCACAAGTCGGCCTTTGCCGGGCTCGTGCTCTCGGGGAGCCGGCCCGTCTACGTCGAGCCCGACTACGACGCGGAGCTCGAGCTCGCGCTCGACCCGCTCGCCGACGACCTGGCGAGCACCCTCGACGCGAACCCCGGCGTGGCGGCGGCCATGATCACCACCCCCAGCTACTACGGCACCAACGCCGACGTGCCCGCGCTGGCGGAGGTCTGTCACGCGCGCGACCTGCCGCTCGTGACCGACGACGCGTGGGGACTCGACTACAGCGTGGGCGGCCACCCCGACCTGCCGGACGGCGCCCTCGCGCAGGGCTCGGACCTCGCAATCGGCTCGGTGCACAAGACGCTGACCGGCCTGTGCCAGACGTCGGTGCTCTCGGTGGGCTCGGACCGCATCGACCTCGAGCGCCTGCAGCTGTGCTTCGAGCTCGAGGAGTCCACCAGCGCTTCGGCCCTGCTGCTGTCGAGCATCGACGGCGCGCGGCGCCAGTTCGTGCGCGACGGAGAGGAGCTGCTGGGCCGGGCGATCGAGAGCGCCAACCTGCTTCGCGAGCGTCTGGCGAGCGAGGTGCCCGAGTTGCGTGTGATCGGCGCCGAGGACCTGTGCAATCGCCCGGGCGTGAGCGCCGTGGACCCCACCCACGTCCTCATCGAGACCGCCCCGGTCGGCCTGACCGGCTACCAGGCCGACGACTGGCTTCGCGACGAGCGCCAGATCGACGTCGAGCTCGCCGACCACCGGCGCATCATGGCGCTGGTCACCTTCGCCCACGGCGAGGAGGAGATCGACCGCCTGGTCGGCGGGCTGCGCGATCTGGTCGACGAGAAGGGCAGTCCCGGCGCGGACACAGCCGTGCCGAGGTTCCCCACCGGCCGCGACCTGCGCACCGAGCAGGCGATGCTGCCCCGCGATGCCTTCTTCGCGCGCGTGGAGAAGGTGAAGGCCGCGGAGGCAGCCGGCCGCGTCAGCGCGGAGCTGGTCACGCCGTATCCGCCGGGCATCCCCGCCGTGGCGCCCGGCGAGGCCTACACCGAGGAGCTGGTGGGCTACCTGACGGAGTTCGTCGCGGTCGGAGGCTTCGTCGAGGGCGCCGCCGACCCCACCCTCGAGCGGCTGCGCGTGGTGGCCTGAGCCACAGCGGGCGATCGCGGGAGGCGATGCTGCTCGTGTGGCAGAGTCCCGAGCGATGAACCTCGAGGGCATCCACCACATCACGGCAATCACCGCCGACGCTCCGCGCAACGTCGACTTCTACGCGCGGGTGCTCGGCCTGCGGCTGGTCAAGAAGAGCGTCAACCAGGACGACCCCACCGTCTACCACCTCTTCTACGCCGACGAGCACGGCGACCCGGGGTCGGACCTCACCTTTTTCGAGTACCCCGGGCTGCCGCGCGGGCGGGCGGGCGAGGGGATGGTGCACCGGGTCGTCTGGCGGGTCGGCTCTAACGACGCCTTCGACTTCTGGGCCGCGCGCCTGGCCGACAACGAGACCGAGGCGGTAAAGCGAGAAGGCGCGCTGATCTTCATGGATCCCGAGGGCCTCGAGCACGAGCTGGTGGTGGTCGGCGTTCCCGACCTGCCGCTGATCGCCGAGCACCCCGAGGTGCCGGCCGAGCACGCCCTGCAGGGCTTTCACGCCGTGCGCGCCTACGGCGCCAAGCCGGATGTCAACCGGCGCCTGTTCGAGGAGGGGCTCGGCTTCGAGGCGATCGAGGACGGGTGGGAGGCCCGCGGCGAGCAGCGCGGCGGCCTCTACCTCAACGACCAGCCGCCGGCCACCCCTCCCCGCCAGGGCGCGGGCACGGTGCACCACGTCGCCTGGTCGTCGGGCATGGACGAGCAGGAGGAGTGGCGCGAGCGGGTGGCGGCGGCCGGCGCCCAGCCCACCCCGGTGATCGACCGCTTCTACTTCCGCTCGGTCTACTTCCGCGTGCCGGGTGGCGTGCTGTTCGAGATCGCCACCCGCGGCCCGGGCTTCGCGGTCGACGAGCCGGCCGAGAG
>JALZII010000017.1 GCA_030860365.1 Actinomycetota bacterium | reverse complement strand
CGGCGGCGTCCTCGACGTCGACGAACGACCACACGCCGCCACCGCCGCCGACCACCGGGAACTTCCGCCTACGGATGAGCTCCGCTTGCTCGCTGCCCTGCTCGAGCGCGGTGCCGGCACCGTAGAGGTTGCCATACCGCAGCACGACTCCCTCGGTCCAGTCGGCGCCGATGACTGCCTCCTCGAGATAGCGCAAGGCGTCGAGGGTCTGGCGCATCGCCACGGGCGGGTCGGCATCAAGCGGGTCGTCTTCGGTCTTGACCAGGCCGCCCGTGCGGGCAAAGGGCCAGCCGGCAAAGCTCTGCGCCACGAACCGGCGCACTCCGACCACCCGGCCGGCGGCAAGCAGATGGTCGGTACCCTCCGTCCGGAGACGGTTGGTCAGCGCGAAATCGCGGTCGAAGCGGCGCATGTCCAGCGAACCGGCCAGCGCGGTGAGCTGGTGCACGATCACCTCCGGCTGAGCCTCGGCGACGACCCGCGCCACCGCTTCGCGATCAAGCGCGTCGGCGACCACCGGCGTCGCGCCCAGAGCGCGGACAGACCCCTGCTTCGACTCGCTGCGCGTCATGCCCACCACGTCGTGGCCCTCCGCAGCGAGCCGTGGGACAAGCTGCCTTCCGAGAACTCCAGTAGCACCGGCTACCAGCACCTTCATAACGGCTCCTCTGTTCGGGGTTGGTACCCGATAGACGAGATGGCGAGCAGGCCTGTGACAGCTCGGCGATCACGAAGTGGGTGGCTGCGTCCTTCAGTCGCCAGCGCCTCTGTCCGCTCCCGGGGGACCGTGGGGCGTCAGCAGCGTCTTTCCGATCGTCTCGCGAGCTTCGAGGGCGGCGTGAGCCCGCGCCGCATGCTCGAGCGAGAACATCTGCCCGATCACCGGCCGCAACTCAGCCGCCGCCGCGCGCTCTAGCGCTTGGACGCTCAGGTCACGTGCCTCACTAGGGCCGAGGTTGATCCCGCGGAGCACGACGATCTCGCGCTGGCGGACGTTGGGCGGCAGCTCTGTGAATCCGCCGCTGGCCATCCCGTACTGACAGAAGCGTCCGGAGGCGCGCAGGAGGCTGAAGGCTTCTGTCCCGATGTCACCCCCGACGCCGTCAAATACGACATCTACCACCTCCCCTCCCGCACGTAAGATCTCGGCCCAGTCCTTGCGCGAATAGTCGACGAGGACATCGGCACCGAGCGGCTCGGCCGCTGCGAGCTTCTCCGCGGATCCGGCGCACGCAACGACCCGCGCACCGGCGGCCTTCGCAAGCTGAACCAGGCATGTCCCCACGCCGCCGGCCGCAGCCTCGATGAGCACCGTTTCGCCCACTCGCACGCTCGCCAGTTGCATCAGCGCCAGCGCCGTTCGGCCGTCCGCCAGCAAGGCCACCGCATCGGCGAGCGACACGCCTTCAGGCAATGCAATCAGCTGTGAAGCGTCGACCGCGACCCGCTCGGCGTAGCCCCCCCGGCCCCCCGTGGTCGTGACCACGGCGCGGCCCAGGAGGTGCGGGTCGACCCCCTCGCCGAGCTCACCGACGATGCCTCCAACGCCGTTGCCCGGAATCAGGGGCAACGAGGGCGTCATCGCCGCATCGGGGGGGTGACCTGCCCGTACCTGGGTCTCGACGAAGGTAACGCTCGCGTACTCCACGTCGACCACGACCTGCCCCACCCCGGCGACCGGGTCCGCCACCTCTTCCACCGCCAGAACATCCGGCGGGCCGAAACGGTGAGCGACAGCGGCTCTCATAGTGCTTTCCGCCGGAACTGGGGCCAATGCTTCGACTCACAGCCAACTACGGCTAGGCGAGGCGCCGCAGTAGGGGCGACAGGTCCGCTCATGGTTCTCTCGGTGCGGTGCATGACCAGACCGGCGCGGCGTCTTCGCCGCCGCGAAGCGCTGGCGGGGCCGGCTCGTGGCAGAGTCCACGGACGCCGTATTGGGGGTCACCCCGCGGCAAACTGGTTGCCACCGGCCTAGCGCGGCGCGGCGTCGAGGATCGTCTCGAGCAGGCCGGGGAAGCGCGCCGCGAGGTCCTCGCTGCGGAGCGTGTTGCGGCGCGCGGTCCCCTCCGGGCGCTGGCGGATGACGCCGGCCTCGCGGAGGACCTTGAAATGGTGCGTGCAGGTGGACTTCGTGACGGGGACGTCGAAGCTACCGCAGGTGGGCTCCCCGTCCGCGCTGGCAAGCGCAGCGACGATCTTGAGCCGCACCGGGTCGCTCAGCGCGTGAAGCACTGCACCAAGCTCGATCTCCTCGAGCGAGGGGTGTGGAATCTCTTCGGGGGCCTGCGTCGCCATCTCGGTCAAAAAGCATAGTACGACAGGTATCGGACATTTGCTACCGTACGACGCCCATCGTACAAACACGCGAACCGAGGAACCCGTTATGAAAGATGCTCGCAAGATCCAGAAGGTCGAGCCGGAGGCCACCCAGCGCGCCCAACGACGCGCCGCAGGACGGGTGGCCGAGTACATCCACGAGCTCTCGACACACGCTGGGCGCAGCGGGCAGCCGCGCCAGCGCCTGAGCATCATCGCGCGGTCGTCATGAACGCGCGACCGCCATCGCCACCTACGAGCGCAACCGCTGGGGTGCGCTGGTCGTGTTGTGCGCCGGGATGTTGATGATCGTGCTCGACGCGACGATCGTGAACGTGGCGCTGCCGTCGATCCAGGACGACCTCGGCTTCTCGCAGGCGAACTTGGCATGGGTGGTGAACGCCTACCTGATCGCGTTTGGCGGACTGCTGCTGCTCGCCGGCTGGTTCGGCGACCTGATCGGGCGGCGGCGCATCTTCCTGACCGGCTTGGCCGTATTCGCCGCGGCATCGCTCGTGTGCGCCGTGGCGCAGTCCCAGGGCGTGCTGATCGTGGCGCGCTTCATTCAGGGGATCGGCGGCGCGCTCACCTCGGCGGTGATCCTGGGGAGGATCGTGACGCTGTTCGCCGAGCCGCGGGAGCAGGCGAAGGCAATCGGCGTCTACAGCTTCGTCGCCTCCGCCGGCTGATCGATCGGCCTGCTGGCCGGCGGCGCGCTAACCGAAGCGATCAACTGGCACTGGATCCTTCTTCGTGAACATCCCGATCGGAGTCGCGGTCGCCCTGTTTGCGCTCAGGCTGGTGGAAAGCGACGAGGGGATCGGGCTCGAGAAGGGCGCCGACGCGCCCGGCGCGATGCTGATCACCGGCTCGCTGATGGTCGGCGTCTACACGATCCTCGAGGCAGGCGACCAAGGCTGGGTCTCCGCCGAAACGCTCGGCCTGGGCGCGGTCTCGCTCACCCTGCTGGTCGCCTTCATCAGGCGCGAGTCGCGGATCGTGAACCCATTGATGCCACTGCGGCTGTTTGCTCGCGCAAGGTCGCTGGCGCGAACCTGATCCAGGCACTTTCGGTGGCGGAGATGTTCGGGATGTTCTTCCTCGGCGCGCTCTACCTGCAGCGGGTGGCTCGGCTACGGCCCGCTCGAGGTCGGCCTCGCCTTCCTGCCGGTCACGCTCGTGATCGGGACGCTGTCGCTCGGCTTTTCGGAGCGGATCAACATGCGCTTCGGGCCGCGCACCGCGCTGATCCCCGCGCTCGTGTTCATCGGAGGCGCGCTGGCGCTGTTCGCTCGTGTACCGGTCGACGCCACCTACGTGATCGACGTGCTGCCGGTGATGCTGCTGCTCGGCACCGGTGCCGGCCTGGCATTCCCGGCCCTGATGGTGCTCGCCATGTCAGGCGCCACGCCGAGCGACTCCGGCCTCGCCTCCGGCCTCGTCATTACCAGCCTGCAGGTCGGAGGCGCGATCGGCCTGGCGGTCCTCGCCACGCTCGCCAGCGATCGGACCGACAGCCTGCTGGCCGGCGGCGACGCCCTGGCACCAGCGCTCACCGGCGGCTATCAGCTCGCCTTCCTCGTCGGGCTCGGTCTCGTCGCCGCCGCTCTCGCAGTAGTCCTGGGTGTGCTGGAGCGCGAGCCCGGGGCGACCAGGCTAGACGAGCATGCCCACGCCGAGCCCCCCACGCCGGAAGAGGCTCTACCCGAGGCCGCGTAGCCCAGCCTCGGGTCGCGCGACTTCACGCACCGTTCGAACCTCATCCGTAGCACGAACGCGAGGAGCCGCTCGCTCACCCCGGTCGAGCAGATAGCTCGGGTTCCTCCATTCGATAGGCCCGACCTTGCTTCCGCTCTCGAGGCACGCTGGTCTTCCGGCGCACGGGGGCGGGGGCGCGTGAGACCTCGCTGACCCCGCGCCCCAAGAGCAATAGCCACAGGCGACGCCTACCTCGACGACTGGTTCGCGCCGGGAGGGATAGCCCTCGGCGTTCTAGAGGGGCGTTTCTGCTTCCACGCGAAAGCGGAAGCGCTCGGCAGTAGGACGCGCGCGCTCATGCGAGCTCCTACCACGCGGACCGACTGAACTGCTTCCACCGGAACTCGGCTGGCGTGCTCGTCAGCTGAGTCTCAAGGCGTGGTTGGCGCTATCGACGTTCGAGGGATGGTCGAACTGACCTGTCGAGTCTCGGGTGGCTGGGGAGTGTGCCGCCTCTCACCTTGCGCTCCTGTATGTCCTCAGCCAGATCCCTCCAGCGTGTCGAGCTCCGAGCGCTCGAGGCGTCCGTCCCGAAAGCGCACGTGCGCATCGTCGCCAAGGCAGACGACGCTCTCGGGCTCGCGGCCCAGTGCCTTCGCTGCCAGGAGCGCGGCCGCGATCCTGTGCACGTCGCGGACCAGGCCGAGTCCCAGAAGCGACCGTGTCTCGTTGGCGACCTCGCCGTCGCCAACGCGCAGGACAACGTGCATCTGGTCGTGGACCGCGCGGGCGGCCATGGCCACAGAGATGTTCTCGAGGTCGTTGGCGGTGACCGCGGCCACGGCGGTGGCCTTGTGCAGCGACAGTCGGT
>JALZII010000011.1 GCA_030860365.1 Actinomycetota bacterium | reverse complement strand
GACCTCAGACCGCGGCCGGAGTGGATGGACGCCTCGGTGGAGTACGTGGAGGGCGACGCCAACGACCTGACCGCCGCGCAGGTGAACGCGTTCGCGCCCGAGGTCTGCTTCCACCTGGCGGCCACCTTCGAGCGCACCCAGGAGACCGAGGGGTTCTGGGAGGAGAGCTTCCACCACAACGTGCACGTCAGCCACCACGTGGCCACGTTGGCCCGCCAGACGCCCTCGCTGGGGCGCCTGATCTTCGCCTCCAGCTATCTCTCCTACGACCCCGAGCTGTACCTCTTCGACCACCCGCGCGAGGCGCCGACAAGCCTGGCGGAGAGCGCGCCCCTGCGCCCGCGCAACCTGTGCGGCAGCGCGAAGCTGATGCACGAGCAGGAGCTCGACTTCCTGAGCCTGTTCGACGGCACGCCCTTCACTTCTCTCTCGGCGCGCATCTTCCGCGTCTACGGACGCGGCTCGAAGGACGTGGTCTCGCGCTGGGTGCGCTCGCTGATCTCCGACCGCGACGCTCCGCTGAGGGCCTTCCGCGTGGAGGGGTTGTTCGACTACGTCTACGCCGCCGACGTGGCCGAGGGCCTCCTGCGCCTGGCAGCCACGGATGCCGCCGGCGTGGTGAACCTGGGCAGCGGCCGGGCCCGCCGAGTGTCAGACCTGCTCGAGTTCCTGGCCGAGCGGTTCCCGGGCGCGACGTGGGTCGAGGGGCCGTCCGACATCCCCTACGAGGCCCACCAGGCCGACGTCACGCGCCTGGAGCAGATCACCGGCTGGCGGCCACCTACCACCCTCGAGGAGGGTGTGGGGCTGCTCAGCGACTTCGAGCTCGCCACGACCGCAGCGCGCGGTAGACCCACACGATGAGCCGGCTGGTAACCGCGTTCACCGCCACAGCCGGCCGGTGGCCCGCGCCGTGGTGCCGCGCGACCTCCTCGTGCTCTGCGAATTGGCGCTCGAAGCCCGCCATGCTCAGCGTTCCCTCGACCATCCGGAAGCTCGAGAGGTAGCGGCGCAGCACGATCGGCTCGTGCCGGGCGGCGATCCGCAGCCAGATGTCGTAGTCGTGGGAGATCCGGTAGCGCTCGTCCAGCGGCCCGGCTTCCTCAAGCGTCCGACGGCGCACGAACGTCGCCGGGTCGGAGACGAAGTTCTGGGTCAGGTGGAGCGGGAACGAGTAGTGGCGCAGGAAGAGGTTCTTGTAGGTGGTGACCGCCCGCCGGATCTCCGCTCCGCCCCCGTCGATGATGCGGCAGTACCCCGTGGCCCACATGAGCTCCGGCCGGGTGGCGAGCGCCGCGCCGACGGCATGCAGCGCCCCGGGCTCGTAGCGGTCGTCGGCGTTCAGGAAGCCGATCACCTCGCCGCTGGACATCCCCACCCCCTTGTTCACGGCTTCCACTCGCCCGCTGTCGGGCTCCGAGACGAAGCGGATGCCCTCCGCGCGCTCGAGGATCTCCACCGTTCCGTCGGTGGAGCCCCCGTCCACCACCACGTGATCGAGCTTTGGGTAGTGCTGATCACGTACGCTGCGCAGCGCCTCCTCGATTGTCGCCGCGCCGTTGTAGACCGGCGTGACGATGGTGAAGGTCGGGAGCTCCAAGGCGCGCGAGTGTACGTTCTCCCCGTGCACGTCGGCTATGCGCTGCTGACCCTCTTCCCGGGACGGGTAGGAGGCTCGGAGACCAACGCACGGGGCGTGCTCGGACAGTTCTCCGAGGGCCGGGGACCCGACAAGCTCACCGTGCTGGGCAACCGCCACGTGATGAGCGCCTACGCCCGCTACGAACGCGGTCCCGTGGGCCTTCACGAGGTCGCCTCCTACCGGCCCGGGGACAGCGACCTGACGCGGCTGCTCGCCATGAGCGCGGCGCGGGTCCAGCCGCGCCGTGCGGCGCGAGACGTGCCGCCGGGACTGGATGTTCTGCACTTCCCGGTCACGGTTCCGATCCCGCGACCCTCGGTGCCCCATGTGGTGACCCTGTTCGACGTACAGCACCACGACCTCCCCGCCTTCTTCTCCCGCGCCGAGCGGACGTACCGCCGTTGGGCCTACGACGCGGCCGCCCGGGGAGCCGACGTGGTGGTCGCCACCAGTGCCTTCTCGGCGGAGCGCATCGCCGCCTGTGTGGGGATCGAGCGCGAGCGCATCGAGGTCGTGCACATGGGCATCGACCGCGAGCGCTTCTCGCACGCCCCCTCGCGGGCCGACGAGCAGTTGGAGGCAGAGCTGGAGCTGCCTCCCCGCTTCGTCGTCTACCCAGCCAATCTGTGGCCGCACAAGAACCACGCTGCTCTGCTCGACGCCTTCGCCCGGGTTACAGACGACGGGCTCGCCCTCGTGCTGACCGGGCAGACCTATGGCCGTGCGGGGGAGCTCTCCGCTCAGGCCCAGCGGCTGGGAATCGAGCGACGGGTGCGCCACCTCGGCCACCTGCCCGAGGCGCAGATCCCCGCCCTGCTGCGCCGCGCCCGCGCGCTGGTCTTCCCCAGCCTGTACGAGGGCTTCGGCGCGCCCCCGCTCGAGGCGATGGCGTGCGGCCTTCCCGTCGCGGCCTCCAATCGGGCCTCGCTGCCGGAGGTGTGCGGATCGGCGGCGCTCAGCTTCGACCCCTCGTCGCCGGAGGAGATGGCGGCCGCCATCGCTAAGGTCACCGGCGACGAGGATCTCCGTATCCGCCTGCGCGCGGCGGGGCTCGAGCGGGTCGGCGTGTTCACGTGGCGCGCCGCGGCCGAGCGGCATGTGGCGATCTATGAACGCGCCGCCGCAACCGCGGGCGCCTCTGGGGGCTCTTAACGGCAGGAACCGTGAACCCAAACGCTGCATACCTGGCCGTTGTACCGGCCTACAACGAGGCCGCGACGGTCGGTGACGTCGTCCGCGAGCTCCGCGGCTTCGCTTCACACTTCGACGTGCTCGTGATCGACGATGGCTCGACCGATCACACCAGCGCGGCCGCTGAAACTGCCGGCGCGCGCATCCTGCGCCTGCCCTTCAATCTCGGGATCGGCGGGGCCGTGCAGGCGGGCTTCGTCTACGCGGCCGAGAACGACTACGACTACATGGTCCAGGTCGACGGCGACGGTCAGCACCTGCCCGAGGAGCTGTCGAAGCTGTTCGCCGCGATGGAGGAAAACCCCCGCCTCGACATGGTTTGCGGCTCGCGCTTCTTGTCCGACCAGGGCTACCCGGCGCCCATCAGCCGCCGCACGGGCATCCACATCTTCGCCTTCCTTCTCTCGCGCATCGTCGGGCAGCGGGTAAGCGACCCGACATCCGGCTTTCGCCTCTACAACCGCAGCGGGATCGCCCTGTTCGCCCGTGACTATCCCCACGACTACCCGGAGGTCGAGGCGGTCCTGCTCGTGCACTTCCACCGACTGCGGATGAGCGAGGTGCCGGTGAGGATGCGCGCCCGCGGCGGCGGCATCTCCTCGATCCGCTCGGGCAAGTCGGTCTACTACATGATCAAGGTGCTGCTTGCGATCTCCGTAGGGCTGGTGAGGACCCGCCCCGTGCCCGAGCCGGGCGACGAGAACCCGGTGGCCGTCTCCCACGGAATCTGATGGAGACGCGAATCCAGCTCGTCGCCGTTGTAGCGAGCCTGGGGCTGCTCGTGCTCGTGCTCGAGCTGGTCCGGCGCCGGCGCTTCCTCGAGCGCTACGCGATCCTCTGGCTCTTCAGCGCACTGGTCCTGCTCGCGCTGGGCATTTGGACCGGGCTGCTCGAGACGATCGCCCGCACGGTCGGGATCGTCTACCCCCCCAACGCCCTCTTCCTCGTGGCGTTCGGGTTCGTCCTCGTGCTGCTGTTGCACTTCTCGCTGGCCGTCTCCCGGATGTCGGACCAGATCAGGGTGCTGGCCCAGCGCCTTGCTCTGCTCGAAAACCGCCAGCGCGAGCTGGAGAAGACCGCCCCGGCCGAGAGCGGGTCGGCGGGGAGCGCGGCCGTTGCCTCCCGGTCTCCCGCCGCGCCGGCTCACGGGGGGCAGTAGCCGGTTGGGTCTGCGCGGCCCGTGGCCCCCGCTACGCTCTACCGGTCGCTTGGTAGGCGGGGGGTCACTGACCGGCCCCGGCGAAACCATGCTTGAAACCCTCAAATGACCCTCCCGGCGCACGCCCTCCCCCACGGGCAGGCCTCCTCGTCCTCGGGCCCCGAGGCCATCGCCCGCCGCGAGATCCTCGGCCTGCCCATCGCCATGACCGACTACGAGCGGGCGATGGACGCGATGGACAGCATGATCGCCACCCGCTCGCCCGGCTACGTGTGCGCCCTCGCGACGCACGCGGTGAGCCTGTCCCGTGACGACCCCGAGCTGCGCGAAGCCATCCGGAGATCCACGCTCGCCCTCCCGGATGGCGTGCCACTCGTGTGGGCGGCCAACATACTCGGCGAGCACCTGCCCAACCGCGTCTACGGACCAGAGCTGATGCGCCGCTACAACGACCGCTGCGCCGAGCAGGGACACAAGGTCTGGCTCTACGGAGGCCGCGACCAGGGCTCGCTCGTGCAGCTCGCGCTGAACCTCCGGCGCATGCACCCGGGCCTGCGCATCGTGGGCGGCTACTCGCCCCCCTTCCGCGCCCTCTCGGCCGAGGAGGAGGACGCGATCGCACAGCAGATCGAGGAGGCCAAGCCCGACGTGCTGTGGGTGGGGATCGGTGCTCCCAAGCAGGAGAAGTGGATGGCCCGGATGCGCGACCGCATGGAGGTGCCGGTCATGGTCGGCGTGGGCGCGGCCTTCGACTTCCACGCCGGTCGCATCTCACAAGCGCCGCACTGGATGCAGGAGCGCGGGATCGAGTGGATCTACCGCATCGCCCAGGAGCCCCGCCGACTGCTCCCGCGCTACCTGTTCCACAACCCGCGCTTCATGGCCGCGTTCATGGGGCAGCTCGCCAAAGAACGCGCCACCGGCTCGTAGACTGCGACGCTGTGACATCCGTCGCCGTCATCGGCCTCGGCCGAGTCGGCCTCCCGCTGGCGCTCTCCTTCGCCGACCGCGGCGTCGAGGTGATCGGCGTCGAGCGCGACGCCTCGGTGCTGCGCTCGCTCGAGGCCGGCCGGATGCCCTTCCTGGAGACCGGCACCCAGGAGCTGCTCGACCGCGTGCTCGCCGGCGGCGGCTTTCGCTGGACCGAGCGAGCCACCGACGCCGCCGAGGCCGACCACTTCGTGCTGACCCTGGGCACGCCGGCGCTCGTGCACCTGGAGATCGACGTCTCGCAGATCCGCAGCGCGCTGGACGACCTGCTGCCGGTGCTACGCCCCGGCCATTCGCTGGTGCTGCGCTCCACGGTCGCGCCGGGCACCACCGAGTGGGTGGCGGGCTACCTCGAGCAGCGGCGTGGCTTCACGGTCGGCGAGGACCTGTTCGTCTCCCACGTGCCCGAGCGCATCGCCGAGAACCACTTCCTCGAGGAGATCGCCTCCCTGCCGACCGTCGTGGGGGGCGTGGGCGGGGCCTCGAGCGAGCGTGCGGCCTCGCTGTTCGAGGTCTTCGGCACCGAGATCGTGCACACCACGCCGGTGCAGGCCGAGCTGACCAAGATCTGGACGAACATCCTCCGCTACGCGCAGTTCGCGCTGCCCAACCTCCTGATGATGGAGTGCGAGCAGTACGGGGCAAACGTCTTCGACGTGGTGAAGCTGATCAACCACGACTACCCCCGCGGAGGGATGAACCCTCCCGGGCTCACCGGGGGCACCTGCCTGCGCAAGGACTTCGCCTTCTCGGAGGAGCGCTCGCGCGCGCCGGGCATGCTGTTGGCGGTCTCCCGCGTGCACGAGTCGGTGCCGCTGTTCTTGGTCTCCGGGCTCAAGGAGCGTCTGGGCGGCTCGCTGCGCGACCGCAAGGTGGCCGTGCTCGGCCTGACCTTCAAGCGCGACTCCGACGACCTGCGCGACTCCCTGTCGGGAAAGCTCATCCGCCTGCTCGAGCGCGAGCTTGCCCACGTGGCTCGCCACGACCCGCACGTTCCCGAGCTGTCCGAGCCGCTGGACTCGGCGCTGTCCGAGGCTGACGCGGTGGTCATCGCCACGAACCACTCGGACTTCGAGGATCTGGCCGTTCGCGTGCCCGAGGGCGCGGTGCTCGTGGATCCCTGGAACGTGGCGGGCAGCGGGCAGGTGTTCGCCGCTGCCGAGAAGCTCGTTGCGCCGTGACGCTGGCGCTGGTCACCGGCGGCGCCGGCACCATTGGCAGCGCGGTGGTGCGCCGGCTGCTCGACGAGCCGGGGATCGAGGTGCGCGTGTCCGACCAGCGTCCGGCCCCGGGCTGGATGCGCAACGCCTGCGAGGTCCACGAGGGCGACCTTCGCGACCTGGGCGAGGCTCGCCGGGCGACCGAGGGCTGCTCGGTGTCCGTCCACCTCGCGGCGATCGTGGGGGGAATAGGCAACTTCCACAAGCTGCCGCACACGCTGCTGGAGGTCAACAACGCGCTCTACAACGCGGTGATGCGGGCGGCGCTGGAGGCGCGCGTCGAGCGCCTGGTCTACGTGTCCTCGTCGATGGTCTTCGAGCGGGCCGCCTCGTTTCCCACCCGCGAGTCCGATCTCGCCTCCACGCCCACCCCGGTGTCGGCCTACGGCTTCTCCAAGCTCTCGGGCGAGGTCTACTGCCGCGCGCTGCACGACGAGCACGGCCTGCCGTTCACCATCTGCCGGCCCTTCAACGCCTACGGTCCGGGCGAGCTGCCCGACGACGAGCCGGGCATCGCCCACGCGGTGCCCGACCTGATCAACAAGGTGCTGGGCGGGCAGCGGCCGCTGGAGATCTTCGGCTCGGGCGAGCAGACGCGGACCCTCACCCACGTGGACGACATCGCCGACGGCGTCGTGACCGCCATGGTCCACCCCGCGGGCGAGAACGAGGACTTCAACATCTCGGCCTCGGAGGAGATGACGGTCGCGGAGATCGCGCGGGTGGTGTGGGAGGCCTGCGGCGAGGACGCCGGGGCCTTCGAGCTCGAGCACGGGCCGAGCTTCGAGGTCGACGTGCAGCGCCGCTGGCCCTCGGTGGACAAGGCGCGCGACGTGCTCGGCTGGGAAGCCCGCATCGGCGTGCGCGAGGGCATCGCCCAGACGGTCGAGTGGATGCGGGGGCAGCGGGCGGCCGGGCACCCGAGCTGAGCCCGTCGCTGGTAACCGGCGGGGGCGGCTTCGCCGGCGGCCACCTCGTGGCCCACCTGCGCTCGGCCGGCGAGGAGGTCGCCGCGCCGCCGCGGTCGGTGCTCGACC
>JALZII010000290.1 GCA_030860365.1 Actinomycetota bacterium | reverse complement strand
AGCTGCGCACCGGTGGTGCTCGACCCGGTGATGGTCGCCGAGAGCGGGGCCCGCCTGCTCGAGCCCGACGCCGAGCAGGCGCTGTGCCAGCAGCTGGTGCCGCAGGCCGCGGTGATCACCCCCAATCTCCCGGAGGCCGCGGTGTTATCGGGCGCGGAGGGGGAGCCGGAGGAGTTGGCTCGCGCCGTGCACGCGCTGGGCCCCGGCGCGGCGGTCGTCACCGGGGGACACAGCGACGAGGGCGATGACCTCTTCTTCGATGGCGAGCGCCTCGAGGCCATACCCGGCGAGCGCCACCCCGACGGGGCGGCTCACGGATCGGGGTGCACCCACTCATCGGCCCTGGCCGCGGGGCTGGCCCGCGGCATGGACGAGCTCGAAGCGGCCCGTTTTGCCCGGCAGATCGCCGGAGAGGCCGTGCGCGACGGCCTGCGCGAGCTCGGTCGGGGCTCCGGGCCGGTGAACGCGCTGGGCGTCGGGCGCGGCGCGGGCTGACACCGCGGCGACGGTCAGGCTCCCTCGGCCGGCTTGCCGCGCCCGGTCTTGCTCTGGAGCTCGTCGATGCGGCGAGACGCCTCTGCCTTGGTGAGGTTCTCGTCGAAGGGCCCCCCGGCCTCCTGGCTGAGGGTTCGCAGGTAGGAGGCCTGCGGACCCGTCATGCTCTCCTCGCCGGTCACCCAGTCACCGGGGTCCTTCTCGGGTGTCGAGTCGGGCTGGTCGGTCGGGGTGTTCCGCTCTGACTCGGGCACGCGACCGCGAAACGGGTTTCGCGCGAAGGCGCCAGACTGCCGTGGCCGCGATGGTGCTTTGTCATAATCAAGGCCCTGCCGGGCTCCGGCGACATCCGTTTCCTCTCCTCAGGAGTAGCTGCGATCAAGTTCCTTCGTATGAAGCCGGGCCACGGTGAGGTCCTCATAGCCGAGGGCGACCCGCGCGTGAGCGAGGAGCAGGAGCGGCTGATAGATGAGTTCCGCCGCCAGCTCGACCGGGGCATGTGGGCCGCCGTGCCCACCGTGGACGGTCGCAGCGGTCGTCGCCGGGCCGAGCTCGTGCAGCGCTACGCCGACATCCCGCACGCCGCCGAGCGGGTGATCTTCTTCCCCCGCGCCGCGGGCGGCTGAGCCCAGCAACGTGGTGCTGGCGCTCCTGGTCCTCGCTCTCGTCGCCCTGGCGCTGACCATGCCCCTGGTCTGGCGCGCCACAAGCGCGCTCGCCGCACGGCGGCGCGAGCGGGCGGGTCGCCGGCGTGTCCCAGGCGGCGGGCTCTACGACCCCGGGCGCGAGCGCCGGGCCGAGCAGCGAGCGCGCGAGCTGCTGCGCTCCTGCGTGAACGAAGAGGAGTGGGCGATGTACCGCGACCTCGGGTTCATCCGCGTCGCGGGGGCGCTCTCACGCAGGACCGGCGACGCGGACACAGAGGGGCCGGCGTACGCCTACCTGCTCTACGCCCACAAGCCGATCGTCGCCTACGTGCCCGCAAGCGGGAGGCTGCTCAGCGAGTACTGCGTCCAATTCCCCGATCTGACCGGCGAGGTAGGCCGCTCGCGCCTCCCGGCCTCGGATGACGTCTTGGCCAAGTGGATGGCGCTCACGTCCGACGAGTCACGCGTGATCGGGCGGGCGAACATGCACCTGGTGGGCCGACAGCTCGATCCCTCGCGCGTGCGGCGCGATCTCTGGCGCCTGGCCGAGTGGGAGCGCCGGCGCAGCCGCGAGACGCCCGCCGCGGGCGCGTGAGCACCGACCCCCGCCGTCGCAGCAGCGTTCAGCTCGACGGGCCCGACCGGGCCGCCGCCCGCTCCTACCTCAAAGGCATCGGCTACAGCTCAGCCGACCTCAGGAAGCCGATCATCGGGATCGCCAACACCTGGACGGAGACCATGCCCTGCAACTTCCACCTGCGTGGCCTGGCCGAGCGCGTCAAGGAGGGGGTCAGGGCCGCCGGAGGCACGCCGATGGAGTTCAACACCATCGCCATCTCGGACGGGATCACGATGGGGACCCAGGGCATGAAGACCTCGCTGGTCAGCCGAGAGGTGATCGCAGACTCGATCGAGCTCGTGGCTCGCGGTCACATGTTCGACGGCGTGGTGGCCCTCTCGGGCTGCGACAAGACCATCCCCGGCTGCGTCATGGCGCTCGCGCGGCTCGACGTCCCCGGCCTCATGCTCTACGGCGGCTCGATCGCCCCCGGGCGCTGGAAGGGCCGGGACGTCACGATCCAGGACGTCTTCGAGGCGGTGGGCTCTCACGCCGCGGGCGACATGTCCGAAGAGGAGCTGGAGGACCTCGCCGACCACGCGTCTCCCGGCGCCGGGGCCTGCGCCGGCCAGTTCACCGCCAACACGATGGCAGTGGCCTTCGAGGTGCTCGGCATCTCACCCCGCGCGAGCGCGATGGTGCCCGCCGAGGACGCGAGCAAGGGTGATGTGGCCGAGGCCTGCGGGCGCTTGGCGATGGAGCTGGTAGAGGCAGACCGGCGCCCGAGCACGGTGATCACCCGCGACGGCCTGGAGAACGCGATCGCCGCGGCCGCGATGTCAGGGGGCTCGACCAACGTGGTGCTCCACCTGCTCGCCGTGGCCAAGGAGGCCGGCGTGCAGCTCGACATCGACGACTTCGACCGCATCGCCTGGAGCACCCCGCTCCTGGCCGACCTCAAGCCCGGCGGGCGCTTCGTGGCCACCGACCTCTACGCGGCCGGTGGCGTGCCGCTGGTGGCCAGGCGTCTCCAGGAAGCGGGCCTGCTCAAGGAGGACGCGCTCACCGTGACCGGCGCTACCGCCGGCGAGCTGGCGACCGGTGCCGAGGAGGCCGAGGGCCAGGAGGTGGTTCGCCCGCTCGACCGGCCCCTGAAGCCCAACGGCGGCTTCGCGATCCTGAGGGGAAACCTTGCGCCCGATGGCTGCGTGGTCAAGCTGAGTGGCCACGACCGCCGCGAGCATCGGGGCCCGGCGCGCGTCTTCGAGTCCGAGGAGGATGCCTTCGCCGCGGTCAAGGCCAAGAAGATCGGCCCCGGCGACGTGATGGTGATCCGCAACGAGGGCCCCGCCGGTGGTCCAGGCATGCGCGAGATGCTGGCGGTCACGGCGGCGCTGGTGGGCGAAGGGCTCGGGGACTCCGTCGCCCTGCTCACCGACGGCCGCTTTTCCGGCGCCACCCGCGGCTTCATGGCCGGCCACGTGGCCCCCGAAGCGCCTCGGGGCGGCCCCATAGCGGCGGTCGCGAGCGGTGACACGGTGATCTTCGACGTCGAGCGGCGCGAGCTGAACGTGGAGCTCTCCGACGAGGAGATCGCCGAGCGGCTCGCCGTCTACCAGTCGCCCCCGCCCGCGTACGCGAACGGGGTGCTCGGCAAGTACGCCCGGCACGTCGGCTCGGCGAGCGAGGGCGCCGTCACCTCCTGAGGCCGCGCGCTGCGAAGGCCCTGGAGGCGGCGGCTACCGGCGCTCGCTGACGGCGTCCGCCGGTTCCTTCTCTTCGGCCTCCCCGGCCTCGGCCAGGAACTCCAGCAGCACGTCGTTCACCGCGCGGGGGCGCTCCACCATCGGCACGTGGCCGGTGTCCTCCATCACGGTCTTGCGCGAGTCCGATATCCGGCGCTCGTACTCGTGGGCGTCCTCGACCGAGATCACCGAGTCGTTCTCGCCCCAGATGATCAGGGTCGGGCAGCCGATCTCCTCGAGGCGGTCGCGGTAGTCGTACTTGACCGACGCCATCAGGGCGCCCTCGAGGCCGGGGCCGTCGGCGCCCTTGATCAGGCCCTCCCAGGCAGTGTCGGGCCGCAGCTTGGACGGGTGACGCGCCACGAGGGCGAGCGCCAGGTGACGCGTCACCGGGCGGCGGGCCATCCTGCGGTGTCGAGCAGCGGTGACCGCGGTCGCGGCGTGCGCGATCCGGCCGAGCAGCCTCGCCGGGGCGTGGAAGACGTTGGAGCTCGTGATGCCCGCTGCCGAGATCAGCACGAGGCGCTCGACGCGGTCGGGGTTCTGGATCGTGACCTCGGCGGCGATGAAGCCACCCATGGAGTTGCCCACCAGCTCCACGCGCTCGAGGCCGAGCGCATCGCAGAAGCCGTCGACCACCCGGCCGTACGCCTGGATGGAGATCTCCCCGCCGGCGGGCATCTCGCTCTGCCCGAAGCCGGGCAGGTCGAGGGCCATCACCCGGTGCTCCTGCGCTACGCGGGGGATGTTCTCGAGGAAGTTCTGCCACTGTCCGCCGAGGCCGTGCACGAACACGACGGGGTTGCCCTCGCCCTCTCCGATGTCCACGTAGTTCAGGCTGTCCGGTCCCACCTCGACGCGGTGCAGGTGGGCCTCCCAGTCGACCTGCCGCCAGTCGGGCTCGTCGCTCACCCCGTAGTCCGAGCCGGCGTGTCGCGCCTGCCACGGCACCGACGGCAGCACCTTGGAGGGGAGAAGCTGCTGCATCGGCCCCTTACCGTACTCCGAAGTGGCGCGTATAGCACTCGACATCGACTCGACCCTGCACCACTACTGGGACCTGCTGGAGCGGATCGTGCTAGAGCGCCATGGGCTCGAGCTGCCCTACGCCAGCCAGCGCGACTGGGGCATCGCGGAGTTGCCCGTGGAGGACGTCAGGTCAGCGGTGATGGAGAGCCACTCCGACGAGAACATCGCGGCTGCCCGGCCCTACCCGGGGGCGGTCGAGACCGTGAGGGCCTGGCACGACGCCGGCCACTGGATCCACGTGACCAGCCACCGCGCCGAGCACACCTACGAGGCCACGGCGCGCTGGCTCGAGGGCATCGGCCTCCCCTACGACGACCTGTACTGCTCGTGGGACAAGATCCCCCGCTGCATGGAGCTGGGCGTCGACGTGCTGGTGGATGACAGCCCGGTCAACATCCGCCGCGCATTGGAGGTGGAGATTCTGCCCGCCACGATCCTCCACCCCTGGAACGAGGAGGTGGCCGCCGAGGGCGGGGTCATCACCGCGCGCGACTGGGCCGAGCTGAGAGAGCGCCTGGAGCCGGCCCTTAAGGGCACGACCGGGTAGATCCTCGGTACGAAAATCAAGTCCGGCAAGGAAGAGATGGCCGAAGCCTGCATCGCATAAGGTCATCGATGACACCGCCGGACGCAGATTTGCAGTCGCCGAGGATCTACCCGGCGTAGCCGAAGCGCTCTAGAAGAGGGATCTCATGGATCTGGGGCGGCTGGAGGTGGTCCCACAGGATTCCCCGAGGCGGGCGGTACTCGCCCTCCACCTCGACCACCGCGCGCGGCGTCGCCACCACGTCTATCGGGATGTCGTGGGCGGTCATGAGCAGGTCCTCGCGCAGGATCTGAATCGAGTGGAGCGTGGTGGCCACCACCGTGTGGCGATCGATGCGCCCGGCCTCTCGCAGCAGGCCGTACTCGAGGTCGGAGAAGCCGCCGCCCTTGCCCAGCCGGGCGCCTTCGAGGTTCACCGCCACCGACCCGGTGAGGACCAGGTCGAGCTCGGGGACCTCGTCGAGGTCGATGACCCGGCCGTGGCGAAGGGCACCCTTGATGGTCGCCGCCTCCCGCTGCTGCTCGTCGGAGAGCCGGCGCGCCTCCAGCAGGCGAAAGGGGTGCTGCTCGCGCAGACGGGGCACGGCCATGACCAGCGTCTTGCCCTGGGCGAGCGCCAGGCGCCGCATGTGGGTCTGGGGCGAGTCCGGGTTGGCCTTGATCGTCTTGGCGTTCGCCCAGGCCGAGTGGCGGCCGAGCCGTTCCGCCGCGGCCTTGGCTCCCGCGAAGTTCGGGATGCGCCCGTCGGCCCCCGGGAAGCGCGAGACGCCCTCGCGGTCCATCGAGCGCCAGACGTCGCGCCGTACCTCATCCTTGGACCGCATCGGGCGGGGATCGTACCCGCGGCTTCCCTGCCAGAATCGACCGACGTGGCCGAGTCCTCCCGCACGACCCTCAGCATGCGCCCGAAGGACGCCGAGCTCCAAGCGGGGGCGCCGCTTCCGGCGATCCGTGACGAGGAGCTGCGCGGCCACCTCCCGGGCCTCGAGCCTGAGCGCAGGCTCACCGACTGGGGGCGCTCGGAGCGCATCGAGGGCCTGCTCGACAAGACCCTGGTCGACTTCCTCTACAAGCACTGGTTCCGGGCGGAGATCGAAGGGGTCGAGAACATCCCCGCCGAGGGCGGCGCGCTGCTTGTGTCCAACCACTCGGGGGCGCTCCCGCCCGACGCCACGATGATCGCCAAGGCGATCAAGGAAGAGCACTCTCGCCCGCGGCCGCTGAACATCACGGTGGAGCACTTCTTCAAGGGCTATCCGGGCTTCTCCATGCTGATCCCCAAGCTCGGCTGCGTCGCCGCCCACCCGGCCAACGTGCA
>JALZII010000289.1 GCA_030860365.1 Actinomycetota bacterium | reverse complement strand
CCTCAGTGCAAGGGTGGCGGGTCGGGCACGGCCTTACGCATCGGCCGGTCGGCGGCGAGACCGCCGATCAGCTGGGCGAGACCCGCGACGGCGCGCGGATCGTGCCCGGGAACGAAGTCGTCGATGTAGGGCAGCGCCGCGCGCATCCCGATCGCCAGGGGCTGACTGTCGACTGCCATCGGGCGAGGATTCATCCACACCAGCCGCCGCGCCTGCAGCTGCAGGCGGCGCACCTGTCCCGCGAGCAGGTTCGGGTCGCCGCGGTCCCAGCCGTCGCTGACCACCACCACGATCGCCCCGCGGGCAAAGCCGCGCCGTCCGTAGGTGCGGTGGAAGTCGGCGAGGGCCCCGCCGATTCGGGTGCCGCCAGACCAGTCGGGCACCGACGCGCGGGCCTGCTCGAGCGCTCGCTCCAGGTCGCGGCCGTCGAGCGAGCGCGTGACCCGCGTCAGCCGCGTGGCGAACACGAACGCCTCCGCCCTGCGCGCCGCACCCACCGCCGCCTTCAGCGACGCGAGCAGCACACGCGAGTAGCGCTCCATCGAGCCCGAGACGTCGCACAGGAACAGCAGGCGGCGCGGCCGCGGCGTCTGCGCCGAGAAGGCGAGCCGGAAGGCCTCTCCGTCGGTCGTCATCGAGTCGCGCAGCGTCCGGCGCACGTCGAGGCGGTGCCCACCGCGGGCCGGACGACACCGCCGCGAGCGGCGCTCGGGCGCAGCCCGCTTGATCTCCTCCGCGAGCTGGCGCAGCGCGGCGAGCTCCTCGGGGTTGTAGGCGAGCCGCTGCTTGTCGCTGACGGTCTCCCGCTCGCTCCACGCGGCCAGAACGCCGCGCTTCTGGTTGGTCGCCCCCTTATCGCCTTCCGCGCTGGGGATGTCGCGCGTGGCGCGCTGCTTCTCGCCGTCGACCCCCGACGCGGCCTTGCCCTTCTGCTGGAACTGGGGCAGCGCCTCGCCGCCGTGCTGAGCGCCTCCCATGCGCGAGTCGCTCTCGCCGTGCTCGGCGCCGCGCTCACCCTGCGTCATCGGGTAGCCACCCCAGAAGCGCTCGAAGATGCTGTCGAAGACGCGGCGCTCGTCGGGCGTGTGGACGAAGGCGGCGTGGGCGCCCCAGTAGACGTCCGACTGCTTGCGCACGTCCAACTCGGCCAGCGCACTGAAGAACACGAGCTCGCTGTCCACGCTGACGGTGAGGCCCTGCTCGCGCAGCGCGCGGGCAAAGGCCACCGAGGCGGCCAGGATCGCCTGGTCGGGCGGCCGCTCGCCGGCTATGGGGCCGGAGGCCCGTGGGGCGAAACCCGGCGACCTTCCGCCATCCGCCCGAGCCGGCATCTCGGGGTCAGGAAGCCCCACCGACGCCCCCATCCTGGCGCAGCTCGGTGGCCTTCTCCTCTGCGCGCTCGACGAGGCCCTCCAGACCCTCCCCGCGGATCCGCTCGAGGTCGTCGCGCTCCTTGAGCAGCGTGCCGAGCGTCCGGTCGGCCGTGGCCGGGTCGATCTCCTCGCGCCCGAGCGTGTGGAACGCCTCGGCCCAGTCGAGCGTCTCGCCCACCCCCGGCGAGCGGTAGAGGTCGAGCCAGCGCAGATCCTGCACGAACGCACACACCTGATTGGCGAGCCGCTCCCCGACGCCCGGCAGCCTCGCCCGGGCGATCGCCACCTCGCGCCGCAGGTCGGGATGGTCGATCCAGTGGTAGAGGCAGCGGCGCTTGAGCGCCTCGTGCAGGTCGCGCGTGCGGTTGGAGGTGATCACCACGGCGGGCGGGACCTCGGCGCGTATCACGCCCACCTCGGGAATGGTGACCTGGAAGTCCGACAGGAACTCGAGCAGGAAGGCCTCGAACTCGTCGTCCGCCCGGTCGAGCTCATCGATCAGGAGCACCGCTCCGGGCTGGGCGAGCGCCTCGAGCAGCGGCCTGCGCACGAGGAACTCCTCGGAGTACAGGGGGGCGGAGCCGCCCGCCCGCAGCTGCAGCAGCTGGCGCGGGTAGTCCCAGTCGTACAGGGCGTGATGGACGTCGATCCCCTCGTAGCACTGGAGCCGGATCAGGGGCGCGCTCGAGGCGGCGGCGAGCGCCTTGGCCAGCTCGGTCTTGCCGACCCCGGGCTCGCCCTCCACGAGCAGTGGCTTGCGCAGCCGCTGGGCGAGGAACACCACCGTCGCGAGGCCCTCGTCCATCAGGTACCGCTGCCCTGTGAAAGCTTCGCGCAGCTGCTCGATCGAGTCAAAGCCAGGCATTCACGGTCTCCTCGACTCGGGCGACGGCGATCGGCAGCGCTGCCTGGACCGGCGGCGACAGGCCCTCGCCGAGCTCGTCGACGTCTTCGGGCTGGCAGCCGACGATCCGCACGCGGTCCGGCAGCACGCCGATCGTCTTCGCCATCGTCAACACGCGGTCGGGGTTGGCGAGGTGGACGTCCGGAACGTGCTCGGCCTCTGGCACCTCGGGCTCGAGCAGGAAGA
>JALZII010000277.1 GCA_030860365.1 Actinomycetota bacterium | reverse complement strand
CCCATGCCGGGCGTACACGACGAAGGGCGCCCCGCGGGGCGCCCTTCAGAAGCAGCTGCCGTCCTGTCGAGACGGGTCAGGAGCTCCCGACAGTCTCGTTCGGCGGGTTGCTCGTCTGCGGGGTGGTGGTCGAGGTGTACTCGAACTCCTCCTCGGCCCCGAACAGCGTGTCGAGCACCTTCTTGCGCAAGCCCTCGTTGAGCGCCACGGCGGCTACGCCGCCGACGACGAGAACCATCAGGAGGCCACCACCGCGCTTGGCCTTGCGCTTGCGCTTGGTCCCGCGGAGGGAATCGGCGGCCTCCTTGAAGGCGCCCGCCGCTTCCTTGATCTCCTTTCGGGTCTTCTTGTCGTCCATCACGGCCTGTGGGCCCTTGCCGTTGCTGATTCGGCTGTAGGCCTTCTTCGAGGAGTCAAAGGCCACACGCAGGTTCTCGCGCAGGTCCTCGTCCTCCATCAGGCGCTGGACGTAGTCGTTGTTGCGGACCGCCTTGCCTGCGGCTAATGCGCCGCCGCCCGCCTTGGCGGCCTTGCTACCCGCTTTCGCAGCCTTCTTCTTCGCTGCTGCCATTGCTCTCCTCGGAGTTGCTTGCCGCGCTCTCGGCGCCGGGGCTAACTTATACCCCGGTTAGGCCCGGCGCACACCGGCAGCGACCGGGCGGCGGCCTCTCGAGGCGGCCCGTCGGTGGGACGCGACCGAGCCGTTGGGCTCGAGCGCCTGCTCCAGGACCTCCTCCACCGAGTCCACGAACACGAACTCGATGTCCTTCTTGAGGTGCTCAGGGAGCTCGTCGAGGTCGACCTCGTTTCGTCGTGGCGCGACCACCCGCGTGAGCTCCGCGCGCTGCGCGGCGAGCGCCTTGTCCTTGAGCCCGCCGATGGGCAGGACCTGGCCGGTGAGGGTGATCTCGCCGGTCATGGCGGTGTCGGAGCGCACCGGCCGGTCGGTGAGCAGCGAGGCCAGCGCCGTGGCCATCGTGATCCCGGCGCTCGGCCCGTCCTTGGGGATCGCACCCGCGGGCACGTGCACGTGTAGGTCGTTGTCGCGAAACCACTGGTCGGGGTGCTCGCCCTCCAGGGCCTCGGCGTGGCCCTTGACCCACGACAGGGCCGCCGCGGCTGACTCCTTCATCACGTCGCCGAGCTGTCCGGTGATCTGAAGCTTCCCCTCGCCGGGGTAGGCCGCGGCCTCCACGAAGAGGACGTCGCCGCCCACCGGCGTCCAGGCCAGGCCGGTCGCGACCCCCGGCTCGTCGGTGCGCCGCCCCACGTCCTCCTCGACGCGCCGCTTGCCCAGCAGCTCGCGCACCTGCTTGGGGCGGATCGTCCTCTTGGAGCGCCGTGTGCCCTCGGCGTACTCGCGCGCCACCTTGCGTGCCACCGAGCCGAGCTCTCGCTCGAGGTTGCGCACTCCCGCCTCGCGCGTGTAGCCGTCGATCACCTCGGCGAGCGCAGGGTCGGTGAACTCGATCTTCGACCTGCCCAGGCCGTTGCGCTCGACCTGGCGGGGCACGAGGTAGCGCTTGGCGATCTCGAGCTTCTCCTCCTGGGTGTAGCCCGAGAGCTCGATCACCTCCATCCGGTCGCGCAGCGGGGCCGGGATGGGGTCCAGCTGGTTGGCGGTGGTGATGAAGAAGCAGCTCGACAGGTCGAAGGGCAGGTCGAGGTAGTGGTCGCGAAAGCTCGAGTTCTGCTCGGGGTCGAGCACCTCGAGCATCGCGCTGGAGGGATCGCCGCGGAAGTCGGCGCCCATCTTGTCGATCTCGTCGATCATCAGAACCGGGTTGTTGGACTCCGCGTCGCGCAGCGCGCGGATGATCGCCCCCGGCAGCGCGCCGATGTAGGTGCGCCGGTGGCCGCGGATCTCCGACTCGTCGCGCACGCCGCCCACCGACAGTCGCTCGAAGGCGCGGCCCATGGCCGTGGCCACCGACTTGCCGAGCGAGGTCTTGCCCACGCCCGGCGGCCCTACGAAGCAGAGGATCGAGGAGCGCGCGTCGGGCTTGAGCTTTCGCACCGCCAGGGACTCGAGGATGCGGTCCTTGACGCGCTCTATGTCGTAGTGGTCGGCGTCCAGCACCTCGCGCGCGTGGACGAGGTCGAGGTTGTCTTCGGTGGACTTGGACCACGGCAGGCCGGCCAGCCACTCGAGGTAGGTGCGGATCACGCCGTGCTCGGCCGACTGCGGCGGCAGTCGCTCGAAGCGCTTCAGCTCACGCTCGGCCTGCTTGAGCGCGTGCTCAGGCAGCTCGGCGGCCTCGATCTGCTCGCGCAGCTCGTTGGCCTCGGCGGCCTGCTCGTCGGTCTCGCCGAGCTCCTCTTGAATCGCCTTGAGCTGCTGGCGCAGGTAGTACTCGCGCTGGCCCTTGTCGATCTCCGACTGCACCTGTGACTGGATCTGGGTGCCGAGCGAGACCACCTCCAGCTCGCGCGCCAGGAACTCCGAGAGGCGGCGCAGGCGGCGCGCGACATCGCGCTCCTCGAGCAGCTCCTGCTTCTCGGCGGTGTCGATGCGCAGCGCCCCGGCGATCATGTGCGCCAGCTCGGCGGGATCCTCGAGGTTGGCCACCGCCACCTGCAGCTCCTCGGGCAGGTAGGGGACCTCCTCGATGATCTGGGAGAAGGCCGTCTGGACGTTGCGGTGCAGGGCCTGCAGCTCGGTGGAGGGCGCGATCTCGTCCGGCAGCTCAGTGATCTGGGCCACCAGGTAGGGCTCTGTGGAGGTGTACTCGCCCACCTGAACCCGCTGGCCGCCATTCACCAAGATCCTCAGCGAGCCGTCGGGCACCTTGATCATGCGCGCCACCACTCCCGTGACCCCCACGCCGTAGAGCTGCTCGGGGGCCGGCTCCTCGAGCTCGGACTCGCGCGAGGCGACCATCGTGATCATCCGGTCGCCCCCCAGCACGTCGTTGACCAGCTGTACCGAGCGCTCCTGGCCCACGGCCAGCGGGATGATCGTGTTGGGAAAGGGCACGCTCTCCCGCAGCGGCAGCACCGGCAGCGCGCCGGGCAGCGCCGTTCCCACCGGCACCTCCTGGAACTCGCCGTTGCCCGACGGGACCGCGATGCTCACGACCCCGCCTCCTCGATCGGCACGCGGCGCACCTGCTGCTCGCGGCGGGCCAGGGGCACCTCCACGCGGAGCATGCCGTCGTCGTATGCGGCGCGGGCCTCGTCAGCCACCACGTCGGCGCCGAGCTCGACCACCCGCTTGAACAGGCCCTGCTCAATCTCGAGCTGCTGGTAGAGCCTCGCCCCCTCCTCGACCGTGCGCCGCTCCCCCGCGATGATCAACTGGCGCCCGCGGACCTCGAGCGTCAGCCGATCGGGGTCGACCCCCGCCAGGTCGGCGCGGACGACGGCCCGGGGCGGGTCGTCGCGGTAGAGGACGTCGACCGCCGGCACGAACCCGCGGCCCCGCAGCCCCGAGCGTTCGAAGACGTCGCCGAAGAGCTGGTCGATGTCCCTGCGCATGCGCTCGAAGCCGGCGAAGAGGTCGCGCTCGGAGCTCACCCGGGCGAGACTAAAGGGGGCTTCGCCCCCTTACAGCCGGCTTCGCCGGCACATCCCCCCAGTTAGACCCCCTTACAGCCGGCTTCGCCGGCACATCCCCAATTAGACCCGCCCCCTTCAAGGGGGGCAAGCCCCCCTTACGGCCGGCTCCGCCGGCCCATCCCCAGATACTCGGGGGGCACATCCCCCCGGTACTCGCCGGCACATCCCCCGATTAGACCTCAACGATGGTGCCCTCGGTGGCCACGTCCACGCGGCCCGAGAAGGTCCTGCGCGCCTCGTCGCGCGCCCACGTCTGGTCGAGCTCGTCGGAGATGTGGGTGAGCAGGACGCGATCGACGCCGGCCGCCTCGGCGTGCTCGCCGGCCTCGGCGGGGGTCAGGTGCCCGCGCACCCCGGTGCGCTCGGGCCGCGGGAGCGTGGCCTCGATCACAAGCAGCTGAGCCCCCTCGGCGAACTCGCTCAGCGACTCGGTGGGACTCGTGTCCGCCCCGTAGACCATGCGCCCGGAGCCCTTCTTCGCGCTCAGACACATCGCGTAGGTCTCCATGAAATGCGGCACCGCGCGGAAGGTGACCACCACGTCGCCGATCTCCAGCCGCGTCGTGGCCTCGTACTCCCGCAGGTCGAACGCGCTCTCGATCAGGTCCTCGGTGCCCCAGGCGCCCACCACCCGCCGGAAGCACTCGGTGGCGCCGGGCGGGACGTGCAGCTGCGGCCTGGCGGGGTTGTCGGTCCCCGGCCACGGGGGCACCGCGACCGGCTGCTGGCGCGGCGCGTAGGTGAGCGCGTATGAGTAGGGGACGAGGTCGAGGAAGTGGTCGGCGTGCAGGTGGGAGATCACCACCGCGTCGACGTCGACGTAGTCCACCTGCTCGCGCAGCTTGGCGAACACCCCGTTGCCGCAGTCCACCAGCACCCGGGTGTCCTCCTCCTCGATCAGGTAGCCCGAGCAGGCGCCGCCGGCGTCCTGCCAGGAGGGCGACTTGCCGAGCACCGTCAGCCTCATCGGCCGACCTTATCTGAGCGTGCGGTGCTCGCCCGACCAGCGCTCGGTCTCGCCGCGCAGTGCCCTCTCAGGTGCCGGGGGCAGGGGGGAAGGCGTAGGCCGCGTGGGTGCGCTCGGCGCGGAAGACGAAAGAGAGCTGGCGCTCGGGGGCCAGGCCGCGCTCGGCCGGGCGGAAGGTCGGGCAGGGCCTGCCGAGGTCAAGCGCGCACAGCCTCTGCTGGTGGAAGAAGCAATCCTGGCAGCGGACGGGCTTGTGGCTCTTGGGCTTGGGCACGGCGGCCATGCTGCATGAAGTTCGCCCCCTTTGCCAAGCCCTCGAATGCGGAAAACGGTGGATTTCCGTTTTCCTGCAATATGCAGGGTCTTCGCAGATCCGCCCGGTCTTTGCGGGCTTTCGTGCGCAACGCCGATGAGCGGGCGGCGCTCGGCCGGCCGACGCCCGGCCTGCGCTCCTCCACTATCCCTTGACCATGGACCTAGTCGCCGGAGCCACCGGTTACATCGGCGAGCGCCTGATCGAGCGCCTCGTCTCCGAGGAGCGTCCCGTGCGGGCGCTCGCCCGTGACCCGTCACGGGTGACGCCGCTGAGCGGTGTCGAGCCCGTGGAAGCCGACCTTGTGAGGGCTGGAGGCCTCGGCGACGCGCTGGAGGGGGTGACCACCGCCTACTACCTCGTCCACTCCATGGAGGCCGCCGACGACGACGACTTCGCCGAGCGCGACCGCCGCATGGCCCGTCGCTTCGCCGATGCCGCGCGCAGGGCCGAGGTGGAGCGCATCGTCTACCTCGGCGGCATGGCACCCGATGGGCACGTGTCCACGCACCTCGGCTCGCGGCTGGAGGTGGAGCAGATCCTGCTCGACGCCGTGCCCGAGTCGACGGCTCTGCGCGCCTCGGTCGTGATCGGCGCCCGGTCATCCTCCTTTCGGGTGCTCGTCCGCCTTGTCGAGCGCCTGCCCGTGCTGCCGATGCCGGGCTGGGGGGCAAACCGCACCCAGCCGATCGACGAACGCGACGTTGTCGAGTACCTGGCCCGCACCCCCTCGGTGCCGGGCGCCGCCGGCCGGGCCCTGGACGTGGTCGGGCGGGACGTGCTCAGCTACGGCGAGATGATGGAGCGCATCGCCGAGCTGATGGGGGTGGGCCGCGCCTCGCTGGCCATCGGGGCCTCGCTCACCTCGCCGGCGAGCGCGGTGGTGGCCGCCTTGACCGGTCAGCCGCTGGAGCTCGTCCGTCCCCTGATGGAGAGCCTCGGCTCCGACATCCTCCCCCGGGACCCCGAAGAGGCCGCGCGCCTGTACGGCCTGCGGCCGCGGCGGTTCGACCGCGCCGTCGAGCACGCGCTCGCGGAGTGGGAGGCGGCCGAGCCGCTGGGGGCACGATGAAGGTCGAGCGGTCCCTGCAGATCGACGCGCCCCCCGAGCGCGTCCGTGAAGTGGTCATGGATCCGCGGCGCCTCGAGGATTGGGTGTCGATCCACCAGAGCCTGGAAGACGCCCCCAGCGGGAGCCTTCAGAAGGGCTCAGAGCTGACCCAGTGCCTCAAGCTCGCCGGCTCACGGTTCAAGGTCACCTGGAAGGTGGGTGAGGACACCCCCGAAAGAGTTGTGTGGGAAGGCAGGGGCCCCATGCGGTCCAAGGCCAAGGTCGTGTACGAGTTCGAGGGGAAGGACGACGGAACGTGGTTCTCGTACCTGAACCAGTACGACCTGCCCGGGGGCCCGCTGGGGCGCATGGCCGGGCCGGCGGTGAAGCGCATGACCGGCGGTGAAATCGACGCGTCTCTGCAGAACTTGAAGAAGTTAGTTGAATAGGATCGCGACATCTACGTCGTAGCGTAGAAAGGTATGTTGTTGTTACAGTTACTTGTATGACTGACTTCTTGCAGGACCAACTACAGGCAATGGAGGCCAGGCTGAAGGAGCTCAAGCCGCTCCACGAGGAGTACCTGAAGCTGGAACGGGCCAAGGCCGCCCTCGAAGGTCTCGACACTCCCGCCAAGCGCGGCCCCGGCCGCCCCCGCGGGTCGGCCCCGTCGGGCTCGGGCAACGGGCGGCGGCGGCGGCGGCGCCGGCAGGGAGGGACGCGTGCCCAGCAGGCGCTCGAGGTGGTTCGCCAGCAGCCCGGCGTGTCGGTGCGCGAGCTCTCCGAGAAGCTCGGTGTGAAGCACCCCAACTACATGTACCGCGTGATGAACGAGCTCGAGGGCGACGGGTCGGTGCGAAAGGAAGGGCGCGGCTACGTGGCGGCTTAGCGCGTAGACGCCAGGTCCCCTTCCGAGCGGGACTCCGGGGCTTACGTGGTGTTCTCACCGCCGTGACCCCGAGGAGGCTCGCCCTCGCCACCGCCCTCGCCCTCGCCGTGCCCGCCGCAGACGCGGCCGCAGCCGCCCCCGTACGCACCGACGGCCCGCCGGTTGCGCGCACCATCGTCCGCGGACTGGAGATCCCCTGGGAGATGGCCTTCCTGCCCGACGGCAGCGCGCTGGTCAGCGAGCGCCCCGGGCGGCTGCGATTCGTGACCAAGCGCCGCCGTCTCAGCGGCCGGGTGGTCGGCCGCTTCCGGGTATCGGGTGGCGAAGGCGGCCTGCTCGGCGTGGCCGTGGACCCCGGCTTTCGGCGCAACCGGCTCGTCTACGTCTTCCGCACCGCCGACGGCGACGCCCGGCTGGTCCGTTACCGCTTCGTCGACCGGCGGCTGCGCAACCGGCGCACCCTCGTCTCCGGCATCAGCGTCAACACCATCCACAACGCGGGCCGCGTCCGCTTCGGGCCCGGCCGCCGCCTCTACTTCACCACCGGCGACAGCGCCGATCCCAGCAGCGCCCAGAACCCGGCCTCGCTCAACGGGAAGCTCCTGTCGCTCACACGGCGCCAGACGCTCGGCCGGGGCGGACGGCCTGCGATCGTCTCCAGCGGGCACCGCAACCCACAGGGCTTCGACTTCAGCCCGCGCAGACGGACCATCTTCTCGACCGAGCACGGCCCCGACGGTGACGACGAGATCAACGTCATCCGCCGCGGGCGCAACTACGGCTGGCCCCTCATCCGTGGAAGCCAGAGCGCTCCGGGGCTGACCTCCCCGCTGGTCGTCTACCCCGAGGCGATCGCGCCGTCTGGCGCGACCTTCGTACACCGGGGCGGCTCGGCCTGGAGCGGCGACTTCATCGTCGGTGCCCTGCGCGGCCAGCAGATCCGCCGCCTGAGCTTCAGCGGCGGGCGGGCGGTGCGCGACCAGGCGCTGTTCCAGGGCCGGTTCGGCCGGGTGCGCACGGTCGTCGAAGGCCCCGACGGCGCGCTCTACGCCCTCACCAGCAACCGGAGCGGCTCCTCGGCGCGGCCGGGGGACGACCGCATCGTTCGGATCGTCCCGCCGCGCGGGTAGCCGAGATGACCAGACGGAAGATCACCCTGACCCTTGTCGCAGCGGCCCTGGCTGCTGGCACCGCTCCGTCGAGCGCCGCCGGGCCCGCGCGCGTGAACGGCGGCCCGCAGGTGCGCACTGTCGCCGGCGGGCTGGTCTCCCCTTGGGAGATCGCCTTCCTGGCCGACGGCAGCGCGCTGATCACAGAGCGCCCCGGTCGGGTGCGCTTCATGACCAAAGGCCGCCGCCTGAGCCGGCGGGTGGCGGGCCGTCTGCGGGTGGGGGGCGGCGAGGGGGGGCTGCTGGGACTGTCGGTCGACCCCTCGTTTCGGCGCAACCGCTACGTCTATCTCTTCCGCACGGTGGGCGGGACGGCCCAGCTGCTTCGCTACCGCTTCGTCGGTCGCCGGCTGCGCAGTCGCCGAACGCTGGTGCGATCCATCGGCGCCAACGCCATCCACGACGCCGGGAGAGTCCACTTCGGGCCAGGCGGTCGGCTGTACTTCACCACCGGCGACAAGGCTGCGCCGGGCCTATCGCAGAACAGCCGTTCGCTGAACGGCAAGTTCCTCTCGCTCTCGCCGCGCCAATACCGCGGCCGCGGCGGCCGGCCCCGCGTGATCTCGAAGGGGCACCGCAACCCGCAGGGCTTCGACTGGCAGCCGCGCACCGGGCGGCTGATCGCCACCGAACACGGGCCCGACGGCGACGACGAGGTCAACCACATCCGGCGGGGCGGCAACTACGGCTGGCCGCTGTTGCGGGGCAGAGAGAGACGCTCGGGCTTCACCTCCCCGCTGGCTGTGTACGGCAACGCCATCGCCCCCTCAGGCGGCTCGTTCGTGAGCCAGCGCGGCTCGCGCTGGACCGGCGACTTCCTGTTCGGCGCGCTGCGAGGCCAGCAGATCAGGCGCCTGTCGTTCGGCCGCGGCGGGCGGGTGACCCGCAACCAGGCTCTGTTGCGGGGCAGCTTCGGGCGAGTCCGCACCGTCGTAGAGGCGCCCGACGGAAGCCTCTACGCGCTCACCAGCAATCGCGACGGCCGCGGCTCACCCCGCTCCGGCGACGACCGGGTCATCCGCATCATCCCGCCGCGCGGCTGACCCGTCAGGCCGAAGAGGCCATCGACCGCCAAGCCGTAAGCCCGGCAGCCGGGCCCACTCGACTGTCTCGCCGCACGCCGGCTCCCGCCCAACGAACGCCGCTCGCCCTTACCCCAGCAGGTCCTTCACCGTCTCGCGCTCGTCGGTCAGCTCCTTGACCGTGGCGTCGATCCGCTCGCGGGAGAAGTCGGTCAGCTGGATCCCCTGGACGATCTCGTAGGCGCCGTTCGCCGTGGTCACCGGGAACGAGGAGATGATCCCCTCGGGCACGTCGTAGGAGCCGTCGGAGGGCACGGCCATCGATACCCACTCCTCGCCGGTGCCCAGCACCCAGTCGTGCACGTGGTCGGTGGCGGCGTTGGCCGCCGACGCGGCGCTGGAGGCGCTGCGGGCCTCGATGATCGCCCCGCCGCGACCGGCGACGGTCGGGATGAAGTCGTTCTCCAACCACGACTGGTCCTGGTTGACGGCGTCCCAGGCGTTCTGCGGGCCGACCCTGGCGTTGAAGACGTCGGGGTACATCGTGTTCGAGTGGTTGCCCCACACGGCGAGATTGTGGATGTCCTTCACCTGCACCCCGGCCTTCTTGGCGAGCTGGGTCGTGGCCCGGTTTTGGTCCAGGCGGGTCATGGCGGTGAACCGCTCGGCCGGTACGTCAGGAGCGTTTCGCTGGGCGATCAGGGCGTTAGTGTTGGCGGGGTTGCCCACCACGAGCACCTTCACGTCATCCGCCGCGCCTGAGTTGATGGCCTCGCCCTGGGGCTTGAAGATGGCGCCGTTGGCCTCGAGCAGGTCCGAGCGGTCCATTCCTTCGCCGCGGGGCCTGGCTCCCACCAGGAGCGCGATGTTGCAGCCGTCGAAGGCCTTCGCCTGGTCGTCGGTGATCTCGAGCTCGTGGAGCAGCGGAAAGGCGCAGTCGTCGAGCTCCATGGCCGTGCCCTCGGCCGCCTTGAGGGCGGCGGGGAGCTCCAGGAGGGTGAGCTTGACCGGGGTTTCGTCACCCAACAGGTCGCCGGCTGCTATCCGAAAGAGCAGGGCGTAGCCGATGGCGCCGGCGGCGCCCGTCACTGTCACTTTGACGGGTCTCACTTGTTCATCTCTCCTCTGGCTGGTCTCTCCGCGTTGAGCGCGTCTATCACGGAATCGGCGTACTCGCTCGTGCCGACGGCAGACGGGTCGTCGCGGGTGGGCTTGAGGTCGTAGGTCACGTTCTCGCCCTCTTTGATGACGGCGGCGATGGCCGACTCGACGCCGTCGGCCGCCTCGTGCTCCTCGAGGTGGCGCAGCATGAGCATCCCCGAGAGCATCAGCGCTGTCGGGTTGATCACGTTCTTGCCCTTGTACTTGGGGGCCGAGCCGTGGGTGGCCTCGAAGGTGGCCGCCTCGGCGCCGATGTTCGCCCCGGGCGCCAGCCCCAATCCGCCGCAGAGCCCCGCGCCCAGGTCGGAGACGATGTCCCCGTAGAGGTTCGGCAGCACGATCACGTCGTACTCCTCGGGCCGGGAGACCAGCTGGTTGCAGAGGTTGTCGATGATGCGGTCCTCGAACTCGATCTCCGGATGCTTCTCGGCCACCTTGCGCGCGGTGTCCAGGAACAGCCCGTCGGAGTACTTCATGATGTTGGCCTTGTGGGCCGCCGTCACCTTCCTGCGGCCGTGCTCCTCGGCGTACCGGAAGGCGGACTCGACGATGCGCTCCGAGCCGAAGACCGAGATCGGCTTGATGGAGATGCCGGAGTCCTCGCGCACGGGTGAGTCGAGCTCGTCCTTCAGGAACCGCTGGAGCTTCTCGTTCTCCTCTGAGCCGTTCTCGAACTCGATGCCCGCGTAGAGGTCCTCGGTGTTCTCGCGCACGATCACGATGTCGGTTTCCGGAAACCGGGTGCGAACGCCCTCGTAGGCCTTGCAGGGCCGTATGCACGCGTAGAGGTCGAACTCCTTGCGCAGGGCGACGTTGATGGAGCGAAAGCCCGCGCCTACCGGGGTGGTGGTCGGCCCCTTGAGGGCCAGGCCGTTCTCGCGGACCGACGCGATGGTGGCCTGCGGCAGCGGAGTGCCCTCGCTCTCGTAGACGTCGACGCCGGCCTCCTGCTGATCCCACTCGAACTCGACCCCGGTGGCCCCGAGCACCCTCTTGGTGGCTTCGGCGATCTCGGGGCCCGTGCCGTCGCCCGGTATGAGTGTCACGCGGTGTGCCATAGGGGCGGG
>JALZII010000266.1 GCA_030860365.1 Actinomycetota bacterium | reverse complement strand
CGGTGGCGCCGGTCCGCGCGGCCGCCGACACCCTGCGCCGCCGTCAGGCCCGCTTCAGGCGCGAGCTCGGCGCCGGCGAGGCCACGCTCTCCCTCGCCTGCGACGGCGAGGAGCCCGTGGGCTTTGCCATCGTCCGGGTGCGCGACGGCGAGGCGACCTTCGAGACGGGCGAGGTCGTCGCCGAGCTGGAGTCCATGGCGGTGGCGCCGCATCGGCGCGGGGAGGGGGTCGGGAGCGCCCTCATGCGCCACGTACACGAACGCCTCGCCCGTGAGGGGGTGGGGTTCATGTCGCTGACCGTGTTGGCGGGCAACGAGGAGGCCGCAGCCTTCTACCGACGCTTCGGGATGGCCGCGACGCACGCCCGCATGCTCGGTCCGGTCGACCGAGGAGGAGCCTGACCTCGAGCCCCGGCCAGGTAGGCGTACAAGATCGGCGGCCGCCATCGACCTACAGTGGCGCGATGCGCGCCCTGGTCCAGCGGGTGAGTCGAGCCGCCGTGGTCGTGGAAGGCGAGGAGACGGCGCGGATCGGCCTCGGCCTCCTGGTCTTGCTGGGCGTGGCGATCGGCGACACGGCCGAACAGGCCGACCGCCTCGCGGCCAAGCTGCTGAAGCTGCGGGTCTTCGCCGACGCGTCCGGGCGCTTCGAGCACTCGCTCGGCCAGGTGGGGGGAGAGGTGCTCTGCGTGAGCCAGTTCACCCTGCTCGCCGACACCCGCCGGGGTAACCGCCCGAGCTTCGCCGGAGCCGCCCCCTCCGAGGAGGCCGAGTGGCTCTACGAGCGGGTCCGCGGAGCGCTCGACGCCCAGGGCGGGGCGTTCGGCGCACGCATGCAGGTGTCCCTGGTAAACGACGGCCCGGTGACCCTCATGGTCGAAGCCTGAGGCCGGGCCCGCAGGCCCGCGCCCGGGTTCTCCGCCGCCCGCCGGAAGCGGGCTCGCCTTCTATACTGCGGATGGGACTTTCAGACGTTGCGGCCCCGGTGGCCGCTCCTGAAGGTGGGCTTTCGCGGCCCACCTTTTTTTATAGCCGATGACCGAGCAGATACAGACACGAATCGAGGATAGGCTGGCCGCCGCGGAGCCCGAGGTGGAGGTCATCGCCTGTGAGCGGGTGGCGGCCGAGCGCCTGCGGCTGACCATCGACCACCCCCGGGGGGTCGACCTGGCCCTATGTGAGCGAGTCACGAGCCACCTTCGCGAGCTGCTGGCCGACTACGGGCTCGAGGTCTCCTCGCCGGGACCGCAGCGCCCGCTGACCAAGCCCGAGCACTTCCGCCGCTTCCTCGGCCGGCGCGCTCGCGTGCGCACCCGAGAGGCCAAGGACGGCCACAGGAGCTTCACAGGCGAGCTTCTCGGGGCCACGGAGCAGGAGGTGACCGTGGCCGCCGACACCGGGATCGTGTCGATCCCGTACTCGGAGATCAACCGGAGCAACCTGGTGGAGGGTGGTTAGGCGCGACATGGACAGGACCACCGACCCGCGGAGAGAGAGGGGAAGCCATGTCTAAGGAGATCGTCGAGGCCGTGGGGGTGCTCGAGCGCGAGAAGGGCATCTCGGCCGACCGGCTGATGGAGGCCCTCGAGGACGCTCTGCTCTCGGCCTACAAGAAGACCCCGGGCGCCGCTCGGTACGCGCGCGTGGACATGGAGCACGACACCGGAGACTTCCGCGTCTTCGAGCTCATCCTCCCGCCCGATCTCGAGGAGCAGCTGCTCGACGAGGTCGAGGAGGAGGCCGGCGAGGCCCAGGTGGACCCCGAGACCGGCGAGCTGGTAGAGCCCGAGGCGCCCGAGATCGGCCAGGACCGCCTGGCTCAGTACTCCGACCAGATCGACGAGCAGGACGTGACGCCCGACGACTTCGGTCGCATCGCCGCCCAGACGGCCAAGCAGGTGATCCTGCAGCGGATCCGCGAGGCCGAGCGGGACATGACCTACGACGAGTACCAGGACCGCGTGGGCGAGCTGATCACCGGCATCGTCCAGCAGTCGGATTCGCGCTACACGCTGGTCCAGCTGCGCGAGCGCGTGGAGGCGCTGCTGCCGCGCTCCGAGCAGGTGCACGGGGAGCGCTACGAGCACGGCGCCCGCGTGAAGGCGATCATCTCCGACGTCTCCAACCAGGCGAAGGGGCCGAGCATCGTGGTCTCGCGCCGCTCGCCGGAGCTGATCTCCAAGCTCTTCGAGCTGGAGGTCCCGGAGATCGCCGACGGGCTGGTCGAGATCCAGAACGTGGCGCGCGAGCCCGGCTACCGCTCCAAGATCGCCGTCATCTCGCACGCCTCGGGGGTCGACCCCGTCGGCGCCTGCGTCGGCCCACGAGGCTCGCGCGTGCGCATGGTCGTCTCCGAGCTGCGGGGCGAGAAGATCGACATCATCCCCTTCAACGAGGAGCCGGCCCGCTTCGTCGCCAAGGCGCTCTCTCCCGCGCGCGTGCGCGAGGTGCTGGTGGACGACGACGGTCGCCAGGCCACGGTGATCGTGCCCGACGACCAGCTGTCGCTGGCCATCGGCAAGGAGGGGCTGAACGCCCGCCTGGCCGCGCGCCTGACCGGCTGGAGGGTGGACATCCGGTCGGAGAGCGAGTTCGCCGAAGACGAGGCCGAGCAGGGCTACGACGAGGAGGAGGCTGTCTCCGGGCGCTGTGCGGCCATCCTCACCAACGGCCGCCGCTGCCCCAACGCCTCGCTGCCCGGCTCGCGCTACTGCGGCCTGGCCCCCCACCAGGCGCTGGTCGACCAGGAGGGCGACGAGCTCTCGCCGGCCGCCGACGTGCCGGTCGAGGGAGTGCCCGGCGCCGAGGAGCCGCTCGAGGCCGAGCCGGCGCCCGTGGCCGCCGAGGAGCCGCCGGTGGGCGGGCCGGAGCTGGTCGAGCCCGTCGAGGAGGGCTCCCCCGAGGCGGTCGAGCCCGACGGCTCGGCCCCGGAGGGCTCGGTCACCCAGCCCCCCGCCTCCGAGGAGGCCACGTAGGCCCGAGCCGTCGCTGCGTGGCCTGCGGGCACTCGGAGCCCAAGGGGGAGCTGCTGCGGTTCGTGCGCCTCTCCGCCGGGGCGCTGCAGGCCGACGTCGACGGGCGCCGGCTCGGCCGGGGCGCGTACCTGTGCGCGCGTGAGGATTGCGCTGAGAGCGCCCTGGCCGGGCCCGCGGCCTTCGCCCGCTCGTTCAGGGCCCCGGTGACGATCCCGCCCGAGGCCATACAATCGGTCAGTCGATGGCGAAAAAGCGCGTTCACGAGATAGCCAAGGAGCGGGGCATGCCCTCGAAGGACGTGATCGCCGTCCTTCAGCAGGCAGGCCTCGACGTCAAGGCGGCCGCCTCCAGCGTCGACGACGCCGACGTCAGCCGGGCCTTTGACGGTGGCCCTCTGGGAGGAGCACAGGCCGAGCACACCGAGGCCTCTGCGGGCAACGGCGCCGGCCAGAGCCCCGGAGACCCCAAGCAGAGCGCCGCCGCCTCGGGCCAGGTCACGAGAGCGACCCCGGCCCCCGACGGCGAAAGCCAGGGCGCGGTCGACGGCCAGAGCCGCCCCTCTCAGGAGAGCCAGAACCGCCCGCGCCCCACCCGCGGAGGCCGGGGGGGAGAGCAGGCCCCGGGTGGAGCCGGACGCCGCCGGCGCGTGGTGATCGACTCGCAGGCCTCGCG
>JALZII010000038.1 GCA_030860365.1 Actinomycetota bacterium | reverse complement strand
AGCCCGGCGCCGCCACCCGGGCCCAGGCGCTGGCCTTCCGGGCCAAGCTGCTGCTGGCGGCGGGCTTCGCCCCCGAGCTGGCGGCCTGCGCGTCCTGCGGTGGGCGGGAGCACCTCGGGGCGTTCTCGCCCAGCGCCGGCGGCGTGGTGTGCTCGGGCTGCGAGGCGGGCTCCTTCGCCCTCGACGAGGCGGCGCACCGCTTCCTGGTCCATGCCCTGGCCAAGCCGTTGGCCGAGGCACCCGAGGCGGCCCACGGCGCCCTGGGCCAGGCCGACCGGGCCCTGGCGGAGACCGCGGAGTACCACGCTCACGTCAGGCTGCGAAGGCTCCCGGCCTAGACTCGGGCCTTGGCGAGCAGGCTCGTTCACCCGGTCTCGATGGCGGCGGGTGGTCCCCGCACACGCCGCAATCAGCGGGGATTGTGGCGGGGGAGAGCGCCCCGGGGCCTGACAAGATCGACCGATGACGTCCGTGAGCATCTCGACCGGCACGAGCTTCGCTGAGCGCTGGAGGCGCATGGAGGATGAGCGCCTGGCACCCGAGGCCACGCGCTCCTACCCTGCTCGGCGAGCGCGCGAGGAGCCCGACTCCCCGCACCGCACGCCCTTCGGGCGCGACCGCGACCGGATCGTCCACTCGAAGGCCTTTCGGCGTCTCAAGCACAAGACGCAGGTGTTCATCGCCCCGGAGGGCGACCACTACCGCACCCGGCTCACCCATACGCTCGAGGCCTGCGGTATCGCCCGCAACGTGGCTCGGGCCCTGGGCCTCAACGAGGACCTGACCGAGGCGATCTCGCTCGGCCACGACCTCGGCCACCCGCCCTTCGGGCACATCGGCGAGAACGTGCTCGACGACTGCGTGCAGGCTCGCTACGGACGCCGCTTTCGCCACAACGAGCACTCCCTGCGCGTGGTGGAGGTGCTGGAGGACCTCAACCTGACCGACCAGGTGCGCGACGGGATCCTGCGCCACACCCGCCCCGATCCACCGAAAACGCCAGAAGGACGGATCGTGCGCGTTGTAGATCGCATCGCGTACATCAACCACGACATCGACGACGCCCTGCGCGCCGGCGTCCTGGCCTTCGAGGACCTCCCCCCGAAGGAGATCGCGGTCCTGGGCGAGACGGGCTCCCGGCGCATCGAGACGCTGGTCGCCGACCTGCTCGAGCGCTCGGCCGAGGTCGGCGACATCGAGCAGGGCGATGACGTGGGGGCCGCGATGCTGCGGCTTCGCTCGTTCATGTTCGAGCGGGTCTACCTCGGGCCCTACGCCCAGCGCGAGAAGGAGCGCGTCGAGCGGATGCTGCGGGCGCTGTTCGCGCACTACTCCGATCAGGCCGACGACCCCCAGGCGGTGATCGACTGGCTGGCGGGGATGACCGACCGCTACGCGGTGCGCACCTTCTCGGAGCTGTCGGTGCCCCAGGGGTTCTGATGTACACGCGCGAGAGCGTCGAACGGGTCAAGGACGCCCTGGACATGGCCGACCTGGTCGGGGCGAAGACCGAGCTGCGCCGGGTCGGCGTCAACCTCGTCGGGCTGTGTCCCTTTCACGAGGAGCGCACGCCGTCGTTCTCGATCAACGCCGAGAAGAAGGTCTACTACTGCTTTGGCTGCGAGGCCTCGGGCGACGCGATCGGCTTCGTGATGGAGACCGACGCGCTGGACTTCGCCGGCGCGCTCGAGCTGCTGGCCGACCGCTGCGGCGTGGAGCTGCAGCGCGAGAGCGAGGACCCCGAAGCCGAGCGCCGGCGCCGCCGGCGCGAGCGCCTGCTCGCCCTGCTCGAGCGCGCCGCGCGCTTCTACGCGAGCTACCTGTGGCAGGCCGAGGAGGCGCAGGCGTCGCGCGAGTACCTGCTGGGCCGGGGGCTGCGCGAGGAGACGCTGCGGGAGTTCGGCGTGGGGTACGCGCCCGGGACGTGGGACCGCCTGACCTCGGCGGCCGTGCGCGACGGCTTCACCGCCGACGAGCTGTTGGCGACCGGGCTCTCGCAGCGCCGCCGCGAGGGCAGTGGGCTGATCGATCGCTTTCGCGGGCGCATCACCTTTCCGCTGAACGATCGTCGCGGCCGGCCGCGGGGCTTCGGCGCCCGGGCCACCCAGGAGGGCCAGCAGCCGAAGTACCTCAACACCTCCGAGGGAGAGGTCTTCCACAAGGGCAGTCAGCTCTTCGGCCTCGACCTCGCCCGCGCAGCCGCGGCCAAGGCGGGCCGGGTGGTGGTGGCCGAGGGCTATACCGATGTGCTGGCCCTGCGCCAGGCCGGCATCCCAGAGACGGTGGCGATCATGGGCACGGCCCTCACCGACGAGCAGCTCGAGGAGCTGACGCGGGTTGCCCCGAGGGTCTTGATGGCCCTCGACGCCGATCGCTCGGGCCAGGAGGCGATGGTGCGCGCGGCACGGGTCGCCGAGGGCCGGGATGTCGAGCTGGCGGTGGCCGAGCTGCCCGCAGGCCAAGACCCGGCCGACCTGCTCGAGCGGGAGGGGGCCGAGGCGCTGGTGACGCGGCTCGAGCACGCCATACCGGCGCTTGAGTTCGAGGTCCGGCGGGTGCTCTCGGCCCAGCAGCTCGGGACGCCGGCAGGCGTGGACCGCGCGCTCGACCTGGTGCGGCCGCTGGTGGCGGCCACTCCGGCGCAGAGCAAGACGCGTGACCATCTCGTCAGATACGTGTCCGATCGCCTGGACGTGCCCGGGCAGTACGTGACGACGCAGCTCACACCGCCAGCCGCAGATCACTCGCCTTCCCGGCCCGCCCCTGGCCGCACGCCGGCCGACCTCGCGCCCATGGCCGAGCGGGCGTTCCTGTCGATGTGCGCCTCGGCGGGAGAGGCCGGCCGGCAGCACCTGCAGCGTCTGCGCGATGGCCATCTGAGCTCTGAGGTCGCCCGCCGTGCCCGCGATCACCTCCTCGCCCACTTCGAGGACCCTCTGGGCTCGCTGCCCTCCGAGGACCCGCATGTGGCCGCGCTGGTCACGCGGGCGGTCATGGCCGCTCAGGGGGCCGAGCCCACCGCGGAGGCAGCGCTTCGGATGGGCTTTCTCCAGCTCGAGCTCCGCCGGGTCGAGCGCGACATGAGGGGAGCCCGCCAGGACCGTGACCTCGAGCGCCAGGACGAGCTGGCCCGGGCCAAGCAGGCCGTGCGGCGCGAGCTCGATTCGGTCGCGGGGGAGGCCACTTGACCCGCGACGAGCCCGCTCGCGACTCGCCCTCCGAGGGTCTTGAGCCGGAGGTGCCCGACGCCCCGGGGGAGGGTGCCGAGGCGGCCGAGGGCGGGGAGCCGGCAGGCGCTCCACCCAACGGCGCGACCCGTGACGCCTACGACCTGTTCGACGAGGGCGGAATCGTCACGGCGGGCCTCGCCGCCCCTCTGCCCGAGCAGGGCCCCGAGGACGCAGTGCGCCTCTATCTCAAGAAGATCGGCCGGGTGCGGCTGCTCACGCGCGAGGACGAGGTCGACCTCGCTCGTCGCATCGAACAGCACGACATGGCGGCCAAGAACGCGATGATCGAGGCGAACCTGCGCCTGGTCGTGTCGATCGCCAAGCGCTACTCCAACCGCGGGCTCACCCTGCTGGACCTGATCCAGGAAGGCAACATGGGCCTCATCCGGGCAGTCGAGAAGTTCGATTGGCGCCGCGGCTTCAAGTTCTCGACCTACGCCACCTGGTGGATCCGCCAGGCGATCACCCGCGCTCTCGCCGATCAGTCGCGGACGATCCGGATTCCGGTGCACATGGTCGACAGGATGAACAGGGTGGCCCGCGCCCGTCGTACGCTGAACCAGACTCTCGGGCGCGAGCCGTCCACCGAGGAGATCGGCGAGGTCGTGGAGATGTCCGGGGCGAAGGTCGAGCGGATCCTCAAGCTGGGCCAGGAGCCGATCTCCCTCGAGACCCCGGTGGGCGCCGGCGAGGGCGTCGCCAGCTTCGGCGACTTCATCGAGGACGAGGCCGGCGACCGCCCCTACGAGCAGGTGGCCAAGGCGATCCGCGACGCCGACCTCGCCCGCATCCTCGACCGCCTGCCGTGGCGCGAGCGTCGCGTGCTGGAGCTGCGCTACGGCCTGTCCGAAGAGGACCCCCGCACCCTCGAGGAGATCGGCCAGGAGGTGGG
>JALZII010000250.1 GCA_030860365.1 Actinomycetota bacterium | reverse complement strand
GGCGAGGCTCGAGGCCGCGGAGTGCCGGCGCAGCGGAGGGCGCCTGGCCCTCGCGAGCCCCGCGCTTCGAAGAAGGCCTTCTCCGAGCCGCCGCAGCCGCAGGCCGACCGCGAGCGGGAGACTTCGGCGAAGCGGGAGCGGGGCCGGTGGGCGCCGCCTCGCGGTGGCCGGAGCGCGGGAAGGCGGACGGGGTGTGCTCCCCGGGAGTGCCCCGGTCGCGGGTGTCGTTCACGCTCACAGCACCGGCGCCGGCGCCTCCGCCGGCCAGGGCCAGGGCCGCCACCAGGGCCGTGCCCTTGGCGCCGATCGCGCCCACCAGCTCGGCGCCCTGGCCAGACGAAGCACCGAGCCTGCGGACCAGGAAGGCGGGCAGCGGGATGAGTGCTGCGGCGCGAGCGGCCCGCGTAGGCCTCCCGAGCGCGAGGCCCAACTCGCGAGCGGTGGCCCGGCACGCGGTGCAGCGGCGCACGTGGCGTTCCACCTTGTTGCGCTCGTCCCGGAGCTCGAGGCCCTCGGCCAGGCGCCCCATGGCGCCCCGCGAGGCCAGGCAGCGCCGCCCGGTCTCCAGGTCCCCGAACTCGCGCTCGAGGCGCCGGCGCGCACGGAACAGCGTGCTCTCCACGCTGGGGCGAGTCAGCTCCATCTGCTCGCCTATCTGGCGATAGGAGAGCCCCTCCAGCTCGCGCATGACGAGGATCCGCTCGTGGCGGTCCGAGAGCTCGGCGAAGGCGCCACACAGCGTCTCGAGCTGCTGCTTGGCGGCCAGCTCGCGCTCGGGGCCCCGGTCGCCCACCAGGCGCCGCTGGTCACCGGGGCGCAGGTCGTCGACGCTGTCCACCGACACCTCTTCGGATCGCGCCCGGCGCCGGAAGTGGTCGATGGTCGCGTTGCGGGCGATCTCGTGGATCCACGGGCGGAAGGCGACTTCCGATTCGGTCTCGCGCAGCCGTCGCAGGGCGGAGAGGAACGCTTCCTGGGTGAGGTCCTCGGCACGCCCCTCGTCGCGCACCCGGCGCTGGACGAAGGAAAGAACCCGCGCGCCGTACCGACGATAGAGCTCCTCGAAGGCGCTCTCCTCACCGGCGCGCACAGCATCGACCAGCGCGCCGTCGGACATCGCCGTGGTCGCTGTTGGTGCGGCGCTTGCGTTCACTGAATCGAGCCTCCGTGCTGCTCACTGGCCCCTGCCGGCCGACCCGCGGGGCCGGTCCCTTCTCACGCAAAATGTTACCGCGGGGCGGGTCTGTTAAACCACCCTCCCCCCTCACCCCCGGCGGGTACCCTGACTTCGATGGCGCACCGGGACGAGCTCATCGCGTTCATGGATGAGCTGCTGGGCTCGCGGGCGTTCGAGGACTACGGGCCCAACGGGCTGCAGGTCCCCGGCACGCCGGAGGTGCACAAGGTGGCCAGCGGTGTATCCGCTCACCGCGAGCTGTTCAGGCGGGCCGCGGCCAGCGGCGCCCAGCTCCTGCTCTGCCACCACGGCATCATCTGGGGCTCGCGGCCTCAGGCCGTCACGCCGGCCCAGCGCGCCCGGCTCGAGGCGCTGTTCGCTGCGGATCTGTCGCTGGCCGCCTACCACCTCCCGCTCGACGCGCACCCCGAGCACGGCAACAACGCCCTGATCTGCGAGGCGCTCGGCTTCGAGCGCGGCGAGCCTTTCGCGGAGACCAAGGGCCGGCCCATCGGCTTCGTCGGGCGCTCGGCAGAGGGGGTCCCTCTCGACGAGCTGTGCCGGCGCTGCGCCCTCGCCTTCGGACAGGAGCCCTTCGCGTGGGAGGCCGGGCCCGGCACCGTGCACACTCTCGGAGTGGTCTCCGGCGGCGGCGCCTCGGCCTTCGCCGAGGCGGTCGAGCTGGGCCTCGACGCGTTCATGACCGGTGAGCCCTCCGAGCCTGCGATGGCCGATTCCCACGAGTCCGGCGTGCACTTCCTCGCCGGAGGGCACTACGCAACCGAGACGCTCGGGGTCCGCCGGATCGGGAGCCTGCTGGCGGAGAGATTCGGCGTCGAGCACGAGTTTCTCTCCATCCCCAATCCCATCTAACATCGGGACATCAACGGCGATCCGCCCATTATCGAGGAGACAAGCACATGGCGATCCACCTGACACCCACCGAGCTCGGCCGTGAAGCCGGGATGCACCGTCGCGAGGTCATAGCGAAGTGCACGGAGCTCGGGGTGCCGATCTACCAGGGGCGGATCGACAAGGTGCTTTTCGAGGAGACGCTGAAGGACGCGCTGCGCCGGCAGGAGCCGGCCAGGGCCTCGTAGTCTTCCAAAACGCCGAGCCGCCGGACTCGGTGCTGCGCCTGGTCGATGCCTTTCCCCGGCTGATGGTGGTGCGCACCTTCTCGAAGATCTACGGGCTCTCCGGGCTGCGGGCCGGGTACGCCGTGGGATCCACCGCGTCGACGGCCCTGCTCGACCGGATCGCGCCGGTGCTGGGGGTCAACGCGCTGACGCAGGCGGTAGTGGACCAGGCGCTGAAGATCGGCGGCGCGGAGGTGCAGCGCCGCCGGGAGGCGGTCATCCGCGAGCGCTCGCGCCTGCTCGACTCGCTGCGCGAGCTTGCGCTCGACGTGACCGACAGCCAGGCGAACTTCCTCCGGATGCGCGCCGCGGCATGTCGGGCAGCGAGCTGGCCAACCGCCTGCGCGAGCGCGGGGTGATCGTGGCCCCCGGGGCGCCCCTGGACGAGGAGGACTTCGTGCGCGCGACCGTGCGAGACGAGGCGGCCGGCTCTCGCCTGCTCGAGGCGCTCGGCCGAGCACTGTGCGCATAGCTCGGGCGGCGGTGTACCGAAGCGCTCTCGACGATGCCTTAGGGTGTGCCGCGCCGGATGTCCACCCCGCCACCTCGCAGCGATCGTCCCAGCAGGGCTCCGCCGGCGGACGTGCGTGAGGACCCGGGGTCGCTGGTGGTGGAGGACCTGCGCTCGGTTCGTCGCTGGCTCGTGGTGCTGGGGCTGATCGCCGTCGTGGCCGTCGGCGTAGCGGCTTTCGCCCTGCTCCGCGCCAACGACTCCGAGGAGCAGTCCGCCGACAGGGACCGGGTGGTCGTGCTCGAACGCCAGCTTAAGCAGCGCCTCGCTCAGGTCGACAGGCGCCTGCGGGGCACGAGCGAGGAGTCCGACGTGGACAAGCTCGAGCGACGGGTGCGCCGGAGCGGGGAGGAGTCCGACGTGACGAAGCTGGACCGCCGCATCAGGCGTGTGGAGAGTGACCTCGTCGACGCCGTCGAGGGAGCGGCGGACGCCAACCAGGGGTTGGGCCGGGTCGCCCGGCGGCTGGATGGCCTGTCTCGAGACGTAAGGGCGCTCCGGCGGCGCAGGTAGGGGCGCGCGTCGGGGCGTGACCCCGGCTCAGGCGTCCTCGGACTGGCGCAGCAGCGCGCCGGTCGTCTGCTCGAGGATGCGGCGCCAGGCGGCGGTGCGCTCGCGTTCCTCGGAGACGCGCTTGACCACCTTGCGCACGCGGGTGGCCGAGATCTCGAGGCCGTGGCGCGCGCAGATCTCGCGCAGGCGATCGTAGTCCTGGGCCAGCTTGAGCGTGACCGACTCGAAGCCGTGGCGGGCGATGTCCACGCGCTTGGTGAAGTTCATGATGTTCGTCTCGAACATCAGCTCGTCGTTGGGGTCCGGCTCGATGAGGATGATGTCCACGCCCGGGTACTTCTCCTCCCAATGGCGCACCGCCTCGTGCAGTCGCTGGTGCGCCAGCAGCTTGAAGGCCTGGTAGCCGATCTGCGGGAAGCCCATGTCGGCCACGCGGCGCACCCGGCTGCCCAGCATCGTCGGGATGACCTTCTGGAAGTCGTTGACGTAGGGGACCAGCGGGTTGACGACGATCACGAACTTCGCCCCGCGCTCGACCGCCACGTCCACGTTGGTGGTGGAGCGAATGCCGCCGTCCACCAGGTGACGGCCCTTGATCTCGACCGGCTTGTAGAGCATGGGCAGCGCGGTGGAGGCGGCCACGGCCCGAGAGATGGGCACGTCTTCCCACTCCTCGCCTCCGAGCACGATCCGTTCGCAGGTGTCGAGGTCGGTGGCCGTGAGGTAGAGCTCGTTGTCCAGCAGCCGGAAGTCGTTGACGCGGTCGGGGTCGCCGAGCACGGTCTCCAGGTATCCCTGGATCGCTCCACCGTCGTAGAGCCCGGAGGGCAGGCCCTCGGCCAGCCCCACCGCGATGTCGATGATCGAGGAGGCGCGCAGGTTGAGGAGGAAGTCGCGAGCGATGCCCAGCGAGCGCAGCGGCATGAGCGCGAGGCTCTGTGCGAACTCGGCGATGTTGGGCCGCATCAGGGCGCCGCGGTCCACATCGCGAAACGGCGTGGGCACCTGCTGGTCGACAACCCGCATCATCTCCTCGGGGGTCACGCCGTTGGCGGCGAGGCTGGCCACGAAGGACCCGGCGCTGGTGCCCACGTAGACGTCGAACTGGTTCACCGTGCGGTTCACGGCCAGGAGGTCGAGCGCGCGCAGGGCGCCGATCTCGTAGACGCCGCCGGTGAAGCCGCCCCCGCCAAGCACCAGGGCCGTGCGCGAGCGCCGGCCGCGGCGGCGCGGCGCCTTGCCTACGGTCCTGCCCTCCTTGACCGACGGCTTCTGAAGCTTGACGACATCTCCCATGGGCCTGGCTCATTATCGCCCATGTGAGCCACGAGCGCGCGGTGCTCACCCGGTCAGCGATCGGGCTGCGCTCCGGGCGCTATGGCGGCCGGCGGGCGACCGCTCCTCCCGCCCGCCTGGTGTGTTGGGACCCCCGATGGCCCGACCCGCCTCGATCTCCACGCTCGCGCTGGCCCTCACGGCACTCTCCCTGGCCGCCCCGGCGGCGGTCGGCGCCCAGACCACGCCCGGCACAGACGGCCGCGCTGAGTCGTCGATGCGCTCAGTGCTCACGCGACAGATGCGCGCCGCCGGACCTTTCAGCGGGGCCTACGTGGTCAACGCCAGCGCCAATCGCGGCGTCTTTCGCTTCCGGCCCGACCGCGGCCGCATCCTCGCTTCGAACACCAAGCTGTTCACCACCGCTGCCGCCCTGGCGCGCTTCGGCGCCGACGGGCGCCTCGCCACCACAATCCGCGGCGAGGGCAGCTTGGGGGGCGACGGCACCTGGCGCGGCTCCCTCTACCTGGTGGGCGGCGGAGACCCGACCTTCGGCAGCCGCAGCTTCGCCGGGCGCAACTACGGGGGGGGCGGCGCGGTGGAGGACCTGGCGGGCGCCCTGCGGGAGGCGGGCATCCGGCGGGTGACCGGGCGGATCATCGGCGACGAGACGGTCTTCGACACCCGCCGCGGCGGGCCGGCGTCGGGCTTCGGGATCTCTCCCTACGTGGGGCCCCTCAGCGGGCTCGCGTTCAACCGTGGCCTGGCCACCGAGGGCGGCCGCGGCTACCAGTCACGTCCGGCGCTGTTCGCCGCCGCGCGCCTGGACTCGGCACTCGAGCGCCGCGGCGTCCGAGTGGCAGTGGGCCCCCGGACGGGCAAGGCGCCGGCTGGCTCTACCGAGCTGGCCGCCGAGGAGTCCCCGGAGATGGCGCGGCTGGCCACCCTGACCAACCGCCCCTCGGACAACTTCTTCGCCGAGACGCTCATCAAGGCGGTCGGACGGCAGGTCGAC
>JALZII010000032.1 GCA_030860365.1 Actinomycetota bacterium | reverse complement strand
AGGGCATGACCTGCTTCATCACCGAGAAGGAGCCGGGCGCGGCCGAGAACTCGGGTGACTTCGCCGGCCTGAGCATCCCGCCGCAGATCAGGAAGATGGGCTACAAGGGCGTCGAGTCCACCGAGCTCGTCTACGACGGGTACCGCTGCTCGCCTGACCGCGTGCTCGGTGGCGAGCAGGGCGTCGGTGAGGGCTTCGTGCAGATGATGGACGCCCTCGAGGTGGGCCGGGTCAACGTGGCCGCGCGCGGCGTGGGCATCGCTCAGCGCGCCCTGGAGCTCGCCCTGCGCTACTCCCAGGAGCGCAAGACCTTCGGAAAGCCCATCGCCGCCCACCAAGCGATCCAGTTCAAGCTGGCCGACATGGCCACCAAGGTCGAGGCCGCCCGGCTGCTGACGCTGAAGTCAGCGCGCCTGAAGGACGCGGGGGAGCGCTCGGACCTGGAGGCGGGCATGGCCAAGCTGTTCGCGTCGGAGACCGGCAAGGAGGTCGTGGAGGAGTCCTTTCGCATCCACGGCGGCTACGGCTATTCCAAGGAGTACGAGATCGAGCGGCTGTACCGCGACGCACCGCTGCTGCTGATCGGCGAGGGCACCTCGGAGATCCAGCGGATGGTGATCGGCAAGAAGCTCCTGCAGCGAAACAAAATCTGAGGCCGGAGGCCGAAGCTCGGTCTCAGGGCGCGGGGCAGGAGGCCCCGCGGAGGTAATCAGAGCCGCGGGGGGTTGCCCCGCGCGGGGGCGCGCGGTGCGCCAGGATCGGCGAGCTGCTCGATCCAGGGGCGGCCGCAGATAAAGTCGGCGACCGTGGCCGCCAGCGACACCAAGGCCCTCATAGCTCAGGTGCTGGACCGCCTGGCCGAAGAGGTGCCTGCCCTCGCGCAGCTGAACCTCGTGATGAAGGTGGAGCTGCCGACCCACGGACACGATGCCCCGATCTGGCGTGTGGAGGTGCCCGGGCCCAAGATCGACCGTGACCCGGCGGCCGACGCTCGCCTCCAGGTCGAGGTTCACCGCCCGCAGTTCAACGAGCTGGCCGCCGACGGTCGCCTGAGCCAGTGGGTGCGCGCCTACGAGCGCGGACACGTGAAGGTCACCGGCGATCCCGGCGTCGTCAAGCTGCTCGGCAACGTGATCGAGCGCCAGCGCGCCCGCGGCCGCGCCTGAAGCCGCAGACGCCGCTCAGCGCTGGGAGGCGTGGCCACGAGCACCTGACGCCTCCTCTCCGGCCTTGGCGGCTTCCATCTTCACCACTGGTCCATGATGCGCGCCTTCCGCGGCGCAGTGCCGCGTCCCACCTGCTTGCGGAAGGAGTCGCGACCGACCCGGGCGGCGTCGGGGCCGAGAACCGAGAGGTCGGGCTGGAGTACCGCGCGGCTCAGACGGCGTTTGTCGCGCACGGCCAAGCGGCCGCCGTCACGGAAATAGATCACGAAGCGGTGCCCCTTGTCTCGTTCGGGCAGGTCGGTCCTCGGCGGGTGATCCGGGCGGAGCACCCCTGGTTTCAATCCCTTCGACGCGGCCTCGCGTCGTCGACCACGATGCGCCCAGCCGCCGAGGTGCAGGCCGAGGATCGGCCCACCGTCGGTCTCAGCCCAGATTGCCTTGCCACGCCTGTGGGCGCCGGTCAACCGGCGCCCGCGCAGCGCCGAGTCGAGCTCTACGGGCGAGTGCGGGCGGCAGACCCACGAGTCGCTGTCGTCCGCCGAGGCGATTTCGCGGTGAAGGCCGCCGTTTTCGATGGCCGCTCGGGCGCGTTCGACCTCGGGCAGCTCAGGCACGCAGGTTCCACGCCCACATCACCGGAACATCGCGCTCGTAGCCGAGGGTGCTGAGCGTTGCCGTCTCCAGGGCGAACAGGCCCCCGGCTTCGGGCCCGAGGCCCAGCCAGCGCGCCGCCAGCGCCCGCAGCACGTGGCCGTGGGAGAACAGGACGGTGTCCACGCCGTCGCTGCGCAGGCGGTCGATGAGCGCGCCCACCCGCGCGGCCACGTCGGCGGGTGTCTCGCCGCCGGGGCTGCCGTCGCGCCACAGGTACCAGTCCGGATGCTCGCCGCGGATGTCGGCGGTGGTCACGCCCTCGTATTCGCCGTAGTCGAACTCGAGCAGCTCGTCGGTCTTGTGGGCGTCTTCGAAGCCGGCGAGAGCGGCGCTCTCGACGGCGCGTGACAGCGGGCTCGTGTAAACGCGCTCCACCGGCCGCTCGGCGAAGAGCCCGCGCAGCTCCGCGGCCTGGCGGCGACCGTTCTCGGTCAGCGGGATGTCTGTGCGGCCGGTGTGCTGTGAGGAGAGCGTCCACTCCGTCTCGCCGTGGCGGGCCAGGTAGACCCTCATCGCATGTTGTCCGGGCGAGCACCGGACCGATCAGTCTCGGGCGAGCACCGCGCGGTCACCGTTCTAGCGCTCGAGTGACGTGCCGTCGTAGAGCTTGAGCACGCGCACCGCGCCCGGCGGCGCGGTGACCACGCACAGCTCGCACAGCACGCACTCGTCGAGGTTCTCCTCGACGATCTCGGTGTGCCCTTGGCGGTTGGCGTAGATGTCCACCGGGCAGGCGTCCTCGAGCTTCTGGGCCAGACCGGCGTCGTCGCGCGCCTCTTCGCTCAGCTCCACGTCGATGAAGGTGCCGGCCATCAGGCGCTCACCCCGATCCTGCTCTTGACGAGGCCCGGGATCTCGGAGATCTCCTCTGCCACCTCGATGCCGGCCTCGCCCAGGCGCGCGATCTTCTCAGCGGCCGTGTCCTCCTTGCCCTCCACGATCGTGCCGGCGTGGCCAAAGCTCATGCCGGGCATCTCGTCCATGAAGCGGCCGGCCATGAAGGCGACGATGGGCATGCGGCTGTCGTTCTCCTTGACCC
>JALZII010000223.1 GCA_030860365.1 Actinomycetota bacterium | reverse complement strand
CTTACTGGGATGCCGGGGCGGCGGCCACGGCGCCTTCGATGTCCCCGCGCCCGTTCGAGGACACGGGCACCGGTGGCGGCTCCTCTGCCGCGTCCTCGGCGTTCAGGCGCCGCTCGAGCTCTCCAAGCACCGCGCCAAAGAGCAGGTGGCGCCAGGCCCCCTGGGCCAGCGCGCGGACATTGCCCGACAGCGGCGTCAGCTCCTTGCGCGCGGGGTGGTAGCGATCCACCAGTCGCACCAGGGGCCACAGCCCCAGGTGCTCGATCATCCCGGCTGCCAGGCCGGCCGCCAGCGGGGGCCCGGGCGCGAAAGGCCGCATCTGCGCGTAGACCGCGCCGAAGATCGCGCCGTTGGCCAGGTGCATCGCAGCGCCGGCGGCGGGCCAGGAGGCGTCGCGGACGGCGAACTTGCCCAGCAGCTCGACATCGTCGTAGCTGCTCTCGAAGACCCTCTTGTCCAGCGGCTGCTGGGCAGCCCAGACACCCGCGGCCACCATTCCCGCAAGAGCCCCGTTGAGGCTGCGCTGCAGCTCCATGGTCCCCAGCGTAACGAGAAGCCGCGTTCCGGGTAGAGGCAGACCCGATGGGAGCGAGCCGCAACCCGGGCAGGGTCCATCGCCTCGGGCGCCTTTCGAGGGCGAGCCTGCCGCGGGTAAGGTGCGTCGATGACCGAGGTCGTCGCCGACAAGGCTCGCCTGGACCGCGACTTCTCCGAGCTGTACCGCACGCACCTGCGCGACGTGTACAGCTACTGCTATTACCGGATCGGCAACCACCACGATGCCGAGGACGTCACCGAGCAGACCTTTCTGCAGGCCTACCGCCACTACGAGCGCGCGGTTCGCGAGTCAGAAGGCCGGCCGCTGCGGCCCTGGCTCATCCGCATCGCCCACAACCTCGCGGCCAACCACTACCGCGATCGCTCGCGGCGCCCCCAGACGAACCTCGACAACGCGGAGATCGTCTCCTCGCCCCACGCCACCGAGGACCTGGTGGAGGGCCGCGAGGAGGTCGCGGAGGTGCTGGCCGGTGTGGCAAGCCTGCCCGACGACCGGCGCGAGGCGCTCATCATGCGGTTTGCCCTGGACATGGACAACCGCGAGATCGCCCGTGCGATGGGACGCTCGGATGGGGCGACGAAGGTGTTGATCCACCGTGCGATCCGGCAGCTCGAACAGGGCCTGCAGGAGGAAAGGAGCTGAGATGACCGATGTGGAGCGGCTCCTGCGCAGCGCCCTGGTGCCCGTGGAGCCCTCGGGCGCCATGAGCGACCGCTTGGAGCAGCGGCTGACCGACCTCACCGGCGCAGCCGTCGAGGAGCTGGCCGACTGGGAGCTCTCGTCCATGCGCGACCCGCGCAACTGGTACCGGCCCGCGGCGGCGATCGTGGTGGGCGGCACCGCCGCGGGGGCGCTCGTGGTGGTTCGCGCTCGCCAGCAGCGAAAGCAGGTCGGCGGGCTGCGGGCGCTGCGCCGCGAGGCGGGCGGTGTGGCCAAGGACCTGCGCCGCCGGCTGAGCCGAGGCTGAGCCTGAATCCACCGCTCGCGAGATTCGGGCTAAGCGGAGGGCTCCACGGTGGAGGGCGCCGGCGTGGCCGGCGTGGCCGCGTAGGCGAGCAGTCCCGAGACGGCGATCAGCACGTGGAGCACGTTGTCCTCGCTGTTGACCGGCAGGAGGCCCGCTATCGCCTCGCCGTCGCCCGCGGCAAAGCCGATGAGCGCCACCAACATGTAGACCACCCCGAGGGCGAGCGCGAACCCGCGGCTGGCGGAGTACGAGCCCACCACGGCCAGCGCCAGCACCCCGGTGGCGATGTGGACCAGGTTGTGCCAGGCGTTGACGTCGAGGATGCCGAGCACCGCGTCGCGCTCGATGGCATCGCCGGTGGCGAAGCTCGCGCTGTAGAAGAACCCGAGCACCCCTCCGGCGAGCAGGCCGACCCCGACGAGCAGCGCGTAGAGCTGTGCGGGGGTGCGGTCTGGCATCCGAGCGGTCATTATCGCTGATCCAATTGGCTGGCCGCGAGCGAACTGAATACGGGGTGGCAGACCAAACCGACATCCGCAGCCTGGCCGACGAGGACGTGATGACCCTCGCCCAGGAGGGCGACCCGCGGGCGTTCGAGGTCCTCTATGACCGCCACTCGGGGGCGGCCTTCTCGCTGGCCTACCGGATGGTGGGCAATCGCGTCGCCGCCGAGGACGTCTCGCAGGAGGCGTTCCTGTCGATCTGGCGCAGTCGCCTGCGCTACCGCTCGGACCGCGGCAGTGTTCGCACCTGGGTCCTGGGGATCGTTCACCACCGGGCCATCGACGCTTTGCGGCGCAGCCTCGTGCACGAGCGCCGGCGCACCGACGTCGAGGGCCTCGAGGAGCGCCAGGAGGCGCCCGAGCTGACCGATGTCGAGGTGGCCCGCCGCGACGAGGCCCGCCACGTGCGCTCGGCGATCGAGACCCTGCCCTCCGAGCAGTCGCGCGTCGTCCAGCTCGCGTACTTCGGGGGCTTCACGCACAGCCAGATCGCCGAGATGCTCGAGACTCCGGTCGGGACGGTGAAGGGCCGGATGCGCCTCGGCCTCGAGAAGCTGCGCCGCGAGCTCGTGGAGCAGGTGGCGTGATGGCCCGCGCCCACGAGAGCCACGCCGACGACCCCGCCGCCTACCTGCTGGGTGCCCTGTCCGAGCTGGAGCGACAGGCTTTCGAGCGCCACCTCATGGGATGCTCGCCATGCCGCGAGGAGCTCGACCACCTGCGCCCCGCGGCCGACGCGCTGCCCCGCTCGGTTGCCCCGGTGCGTCCGCCGGACGCGCTCAAGCGCTCGGTCATGGGGATGGTCGAGCGCGAGGCCGCGGGGCGCGAACAGCCGTCGGCCCCGCGTTCTGCGGCGGCGGGGACGCGAAGGCGCCTGCGCTCGCTGGTCCTGACGCCGATCAACCGGCGCCCGGCCCTGGCCTGGGTGACCGCCGTTTTCCTCCTGGCGGTGGGCCTGGCCTTCGGCGCGGTCGGCGCCTCGCTGCTCTCCGGGGACGACGGGCGCACGCTGACCGCCCAGGTGGACTCGGTTCGAGTGCCCGAGGCCAGCGGCAGCCTCGTGGTCTCCGGCGATCAGAGCAGGGGCGCCATCCTGCGCGTCCACGGCATGCCCAGCCTGCCCAGCCGCGAGGTCTACCAGGTGTGGGTCCAGCGCGGCGGCGAGATGGTCTCCCAGTCGATCTTCAGCGTGGGCCAGGACGGCGGCGGCGCGGCCGCGGTGCCCGACGATCTCGAGGGCGCAGATGCGGTGGCCGTCACCCGCGAGCCGAGCGGCGGCGCGAGGGCGCCCAGCGGCAAGCCGGTCGTCTCGGTGGGCCTCTAGGAGTCACCCACTAAGCCCCACTATCTTCAGCGGGGTGGAGGTCTGCTACCGCCATCCCAACCGCGAGACCGGGGTGTCGTGCTCGAACTGCGGCAACCCGATCTGCCCCGACTGCATGACCACGACGTCCGTGGGGATGCGCTGCCCCGAGTGCGCTCGGCAGAAGATCAAGGTCAAGACGATCGGCTCGGTGACCGAGCCCACGCTCACCTACGTGCTGATCGGCATCAACGTGCTGCTGTGGCTGGGCTTCGGGTTGTCCGGGAGCGCCGGCGACGAGGTCTACGGCGAGGCCGCGCTCTCGCGGGGGGGCCTGGCCCAGGGTGACGTCTGGCAGGTGGTGACCTCGGGCTTCCTGCACGCCCGCCTGGGCGAGTCCTTTGGGATCCTGCACATCTTCTCCAACATGTTCTCGCTCTACATCCTCGGGACCCTGCTCGAGCCGGCGGTCGGCCGCCTGCGGTTCGGCCTGATCTATGGCGTCTCGCTGCTCGCCGGGTCCTTCGGGGCGCTGCTGCTCACGCCGAACGGCCTGACCGTGGGAGCCTCGGGCGCGATCTTCGGCCTGATGGGCGCGGCGGTGGTGGTCATGCGAAACCGCGGCATCAACCCGATGGAAAGCGGCCTCGGGCTGTGGATCGGTCTGAACCTGTTGATCACGTTCACCATCCCCGGCATCTCCATCGGGGGCCACATCGGCGGCTTGATCGGAGGTGCGTTGGCGGCCTTCGTGCTGTTCGACCTGCGCGACCGGGTCAAGGTGCCGGCGATGGCGCCCAGCCTCATCGCGGCGGCGATCGGCGTGCTTGCCGTCGTCGGCTCGTTCGCGGTCTCGGCTTCCGCCTGAGAGCCGCGGCGGCGGCGGTGCCCGCCGCCCTGGCCGGCGTGGCCGTGCTGGTGTGGCTGCCCGCGGTCACCGGCGGCTTCGTCTCGGACGACTTCGTGATGCTGCGCACGGTCGAGGGGTTGACCGGGCCGCTTGACTCCTTCGTACGCGACGATTCTCGGTCAGTCCGGAGGCGAGGGCCCGTCGCGCTGCAGCACACGGCCGAGCGGCTGGTCACACCCCGCTCCAGGAGGGCGTCCCAGCGCGCCCGGGCGGCCTCGACCTCCAAGCTGCGCGCGGCGCGCTTCACGAGCGCACGCGAACGTCCACCTCGGCCCAGCGCCCGGGGGGCGGCGCGAGCACGAGCGCGGGGTGCAGGAGGTGGCCGAGCAGCTCCACGCCGTCCACCAGCCGCGGGCCCGGACGGGAGAAGTACGCGGCCGCGTCTACCGCCACGACGCGTGCGCCGAGGGTGGCGAGGCGGTCGGCGTGGTCGGCGGCCTCCTGCGCCGAGCGCTCGGTGTCGTAGCCGCACGGCATGGCGACCACCAGCTCGGGTGCGGTGGCCTCCACCTCGTCCCACGCAACCGTTCGCGACTTCTCGCCGGGCAGCCCCAGGACGTCGAGGCCCCCGGCGAGCTCGATCATCTGCGGCACCCAGTGGCCGCCCACGAACACCGGGTCCAGCCACTCGAGCGCCGCCACCGTGGGCGCGGGAGCGCCCTCCACGGCGTCGGCGATCGCATCCAGGCGGCGTCCGCAGCCGGCCACCATCCGCTCACCGGCCTCGGGCACCCCGGTGGCCTCGGCCAGCCGCGGCACGTCGGCCAGCACCTCCCCGAGGGTGGTCGGGTCGAGCGACAGCACCTGCGGGGCGCAGGCCAGCCGCTCGGCCACGGCAGTGACGTCGTCGAAGGAGACCGCGCAGACCTCGCATACCGCCTGGGTCACGATCAGGTCCGGCGCGAGCTCGGCCAGCAGGTACTCGTCGAGCTCGTACAGCGCCTCGCCGGCCTGGGTGCGCTCGCGCACGGCGCGGTCGATGTCCGCCGAGCCCAGCCCCTCGGGGATCACGGTGCGGGTAATGTGCGGACGCACGGCGGCCTCAGGCGGGTGATCGCACTCGTGCGTGACGGCCACCACGTCGTCGCCGAGGCCGAGGGCGAACAGCATCTCCGTCGAGGAGGGAACGAGCGAGGCAATGCGCACCCGGACACCATGCCACTTCTGAGCGACGAGGAGATCGAGAGCAGGCTCGGCGCCCTCGACGGCTGGAGCCGCGAAGGCGACGCCATCGCCAAGGCCTTCAAGCGTGAGAAGTTCACCGGTTCGGTGGAGTTCGTCAACGAGCTGCTGCCGGTCGCGGAGGAGCTTGACCACCACCCCGATCTGGCTGTCTCGTGGGACACGGTCACGGTCACCATCAGCACCCACTCGGAGGGCGGGCTCACCGAGTCCGACTTCGAGCTCGCAGGCCGGATCGACGCCCTCTAGTGGAGGAGCGCAGCCCGAGCGCCGGTCGGGCGAGCACCGCACACTCCGAGCGTCTAGTGGAGGAGCGCAGCCCGAGCGCCGGTCGGCGAGCACCGCACACTGCGATCAAGACCGGCTGCTAACTTGGCCCCAGTCCGCGGATGAGCGACGACGAGCCTCCCCGAAGTCCCAGCTTGAGCTCTCCGTGATCGAGCTGCTCCTCCTGCTCGGCGTGCTGGTGCTCGTGGCCCTGAACGGCTTCTTCGTGGCCGCCGAGTTCTCGCTCGTTCGCGCGCGAGAGCCCCAGATGGCAGGCCAGCGCGACGAGGGCAAGAAGGGCGCCGCGCTCGCGCTCAAGCAGATGGACAGCATGGCCGAGTACCTCTCGGCCTGCCAGCTGGGGATCACCCTCACCTCGCTGGGCATCGGCTTCATGGGCGAGCCGGCGCTCGCCAGCCTGGCCGAGAAGGTCCTCGGGAACGCCCTGCCCCACGGCGTGACGCTGGCCATCTCCTTCGCGTTCGCCTACCTGATCACCACCGCCCTGCACATCACCATCGGCGAGCAGGTGCCGAAGATCTACGCGATCGTCCACGCCGAGGGCACCGCTCGGCGGATCGCCCGGGGACTCGAGCTCTTCCGGGTGATCTTCAAGCCGCTCATCGCGATCCTCAACCGCGCCTCGAACGGCATGCTCAGGGTGGTCGGGGTCAACGCCCAGGCCGAGTTCGAGGACGTCTCGTCCTCAGAGGACCTGAAGCTGCTGATAGCCCAGAGCGTGACCGGCGGCAAGCTCGATGAGTACGAGGCGGGCATGCTCTCCGGTGTCTTCCACCTGCACGAGCAGGAGGCGCGCCAGGTGATGACCCCGATCCCCGCCGTTGTCACGGTGGACGTGGCCGGGCGCGCCGAGGAGGCGCTGCGCCGCTGCGTGGACTCCGGGCACACGCGCGTGGTGGTCACCGAGGACGGCAACGACGACCGCATCCGTGGCATCATCCACGCGAACTCGCTGGCCCGGCGGATGATGCTCGAGGGCCCCGACGCCTCGATCGAGCCGAGCGTCAAGGACGCCCACATCGTCCCCGAGACCAAGCCGCTCGACGAGCTCCTCCGCGAGCTCCAGCGCGAACGGCTTTCGATGGCGGTCGTGGTGGACGAGTACGGGCGGACGGCCGGGATCGTGACCATCGAGGACATCGTCGAGGAGGTGGTGGGGGAGATCGCCGACGAGACCGACCCGGCGGTCGCGGGGGTGCGGCGGCTCTCGAACGGCGACTGGTGGGTGCGTGGCCACGTGCCGATCACCGACCTCGCCGACTACGGCCTGGACATGCCCGTGGAGTCCGAGGCCTTCAACTCGGTCGGCGGCTTCGTCTTCGCCGAGCTGGGCCGCCTGCCCAAGAGTGGCGACATGGTCCGCGCCAACGGCTACTCCCTGCGCGTGGAGTCGGTGCGCCAGAACCGCATCGAGGCTGTGCGCATCCGTGACCACCACGCCCGCGGCGAGCGGCCGCCTCAGGGCGCCGGCGAGGAGCCGGTCGGGGAGGCGCGGGAGGCAACGGAGGGGGCGTAGGGAGCCAGGCGTTTCGGTCCGCCGGACGGCCTACCTTCGACCGGCAGGAGATGTGGTCCGTCCGCCTCACCGATTCACAGCGCAACGCGCTCCGCGCGCTGCTGAGGGACCAGCCGAAGCTCGGGGGAAGCCTCCAGGGCGCCCTGCAGAACATGGACTTTCGCCCGTTGGGATGACCTGCCGGAGGCGACGCTGCTCTGGGAGACGGTCTCGGAGAGTTGGCGAGCGCGCAGGACATCGGCGAGGCCGACGTGGTGTGGGACATGGCCGCCGGCCTGCGCCCTCGGCTCTAGCGGAGGAGCGCAGCCCGAGCGTTGGTCGGCGAGCACCGCTCGCTCATCGATCTTCGGAGGAGCGCAGCCCGAGCGTTGGTCGGGCGAGCACCGCTCGCTCATCGATCTTCGGAGGAGCGCAGCCCGAGCGTTGGTCGGGCGAGCACCGCTCGCTCAACCTCTAGTACGAGTAGAAGCCCGCTCCCGACTTGCGCCCCAGGTTGCCCGCGGCCACCAAGTCGCGTAGGCGCTGGGGCACCTCGGCGCCGATCGCGTCGCCGATCGCCGCCGAGACGTCTAGGCCGACGAGGTCGAGCAGGGCGAGGGGCCCTATCGGGTGCGCGGCGCCGAGTTTCATGCACGTGTCCACGGCCTCGGGGTCGAGGCTCTGGGCCTGCATCAACTCGACGGCCGAGAACAGGAAGGGAAACAACAGCCGGTTGACCACGAAGCCGGGAACGGGGGGCACTTCGACGGCGGTCTTGCCGATCGACCTGCACAGGGCGCGCATCCGCTCGCGGGTCTCATCCGCCGCCTGCTCGGGAAAGGCCAGCTCGACCAGGTCCATCTTGTGCACGGGGTTGAAGACGTGCAGCGCAGCGAATTGCTCCGGTCGTCCGCTGGCCTCGGCCAGGGCGCTCACCGGAAGCGAGGACGTGCTGGTGGCCAGCAGCGACCGGGGGCCGAGCAGCTCGCCCAGGTCGGCGAGCAGCGGCCGCTTGACGTCGAGCTCCTCGGCCACGGCCTCGACCACGATCCTGCAGCCCGCGAGATCGCGCAGCGCGGTCGTCAGCTCCACCGTCTCGGGTACCTTCGAGCGCGCACGCTCGGCCGAAGCGTCGCTGCGAGCCCACAGCGTGGCCTCGCCCGCGACCCTCGCCAGGCCGCACGCGATAGCCCCGCTTCCGGCGATCCCGAGGCGCTCCGATGGCGTTGGTTGACTCATCAGTCAATCGAGTAACCTAGCGTCAATGGCGACTTTCGGAGGACCCGTGGCAGAGAACGGACACGGCCGTGAGGTGGTCATCGTCGAGGCGGTCAGGACGCCCATCGGGCGGGGCCACCCCGAGAAGGGCTACTACAAGGCCGTCCACCCCAACGCGCTGCTGGCGAAGACCTACAACGAGGTCATCGAGCGCGCCGGGATCGATCCCCACGAGGTCGAGGACGTGATCACCGGCTGCGTCCAGCAGATAGGCGAGCAGGCCTTCAACATCGGACGCAACGCGTGGCTCGAGGCCGGGCTGCCGGTCGAGACCCCGGCCACCACGATCGACCGCCAGTGCGGCTCCGCACAGCAGGCGATCAACTTCGGTGCCGCCCTCGTGGCCTCCGGCGTCCACGACGTCGTGATCGGCTCGGGTGTGGAGCACATGGGCCATAACCCGTTCAGCGTCGGCTTCGAGACTCAGGGCAAGTACGGCGCCGCCTTCTCCCCGGAGCTGCTCGAGCGCTACCAGCTCGTGCCGCAGGGCATCTCGGCCGAGATGATCGCCGACCAGTGGGAGATCCCCCGCTCCGAGCTCGACGAGATCGGCCTGCGGTCCCACCAACTGGCCACCCGGGCCACCGAGGAGGGTCGCTTCGAGCGCGAGATCGTGCCCTTCCAGGTCAACGGGAACACCTACGAGGTAGACCAGGGGCCCCGCCCCGACACTTCGCTGGAGAAGCTCGCCGAGCTCAAGCCGGCGTTCAAGGAGGACGGCCGCATCACGGCCGGCAACTCCTCCCAGATCTCCGACGGCGCGGCCGCCGTGCTGCTCATGACCCGCGAGAAGGCCGACGAGCTCGGGCTCGAGCCGCGGGCCCGGATCGTGGACCAGACCACCGTCGGCGTGGACCCGGTGATCATGCTCACCGGCCCGATCCCTGCGACCAAGAGGCTGCTGCAGCGCAACGGGATGCAGATCGACGACATCGACCTGGTCGAGATCAACGAGGCCTTTGCCTCCGTGCTGGCCGCCTGGCGCCGTGAGCTCGACCCGGACATGGACCGCGTGAACGTCAACGGCGGCGCGATCGCCCTCGGCCACCCGCTCGGCTCCACCGGCGCCCGGCTGGTGACCACCCTGCTGCACGAGCTCGAGCGCTCCGACAAGGAGACCGGGCTCGTGACCATGTGCTGCGGCGGTGGCCTGGGCACCGGCACCCTCATCCAGCGCGTATAGCGCAGGAGCGCAGCCCGAGCGCTGGTCGGGCGAGCACCGCTCGCTCGATTGGCCTAGCGCAGGAGCGCAGCCCGAGCGCTGGTCGGGCGAGCACCGCTCGCTCGATTGGCCTAGGGGGTTCGCGGCTCGCCTGGGGCGGGTAAAGCGAAGAGTCCATGCCCGTCGGCGCGACAGGGACGCTCATCGCCGGCCGCTACCGGATCGCCCGAGCGCTGGGCCGGGGCGGCATGGCCACGGTCTACCTGGCCAAAGACGAGAACCTCGGCCGCCAGGTGGCGATCAAACGCCTCCACGCCGACAGCGCCGACGACATGGAGCGTCGCTTCGTCCGCGAGGCCAAGCTCGGCGCCTCGCTGAACCACCCCAACCTCGTCTGGGTCTTCGACACCGTGACCGACGAGGAGGGGGTGCTGATAGTCATGGAGTACGTCGACGGCCCGACCCTCTCGCGCGAGATCTCGGCCGGGCCGCTGCGTCCTCGCCGGGCGGTGGAGGTGATCGCCGCCGTGGCCTCCGCGCTCGAGCACGCCCACGAGCAGGGCGTCGTCCACCGCGACGTCAAGCCCGCGAACGTGCTGTTGGGCCGCGGAGGGGTGATCAAGCTCGCGGACCTGGGGATCGCCACCGCGACCGACCACACCCGCATCACCCACAGCGGCGTGGCGCTGGGCACGGCCTCCTACATGGCCCCCGAGCAGCTCGAGGGCAAGCGGGTCACGGTGGCTACCGATGTCTACGCGCTGGCCACTGTCGCCTTCGAGGCGCTCGCGGGGGCAAAGGCCCACACGGGACGCACGCCGATGGAGATCGCGCACTCGATCACCAGCAAGCCGCCGCCCGACCTCCGCGCGGGGTGGCAGCAGGCGCCCAGCCAGGCCGCCGACGTCCTTCGACGCGCGATGAGCCACGATCCCGCAGAGCGTCCCGGCTCGACCTGCGAGCTCGCCTCCGACCTGGCGCGCGCCCTGGGCGAGGAGACCACCGCTCGCGTGCGCCTCGACGCGGCCCGGGCCGCCACGGGGGGAGCGGCCGCAGCGGCGGGCGCAGCGGCCC
>JALZII010000201.1 GCA_030860365.1 Actinomycetota bacterium | reverse complement strand
CGGCTGCTCGAAGCCGAGGCCGACGCGCGCGGCGCGCTCGCCGCCGCCGTCGACACGGCGTGGTCGTGGGCCGGCCGTCCGAGCGTCGGCCCGCTGCTGGGGACACTCGTCGACCAGGGCCGGGTCGACGAGGCCGCGCAGGAGCTCGCGGCCGCCCACGCGGAGGGGGAGATCCTCGACGCTCCGCCGATGACTCCCTTGCTGCTCGAGCGCGTGCGCCTGCGCGCCGCCCAGGGGGAGCATCGGCGTGCGCTCGCCGACTGGGAGGAGGCCGTCCGGCGCGCCGAGCGGCTGAATGGCATCAGCCCCGCCTGGATCGAGGACCTCGTGGTCGCCGCCGAGGTCCACCGAGCGCTCGGCGATCAGGAGACCGCGCAGGCACTCCTAGCCCAAGCGCTGGCGCTTGCCCGGCGCTGGGGAACGCCCGGCTCAATGGGCCAGGCCCTTCATGCGGCGGCTCGCCTCGGCTCCGGCGATGATGCAGTCGACTTGCTGCGCGACGCCGTCGAGCAGCTTGGGCGCTCACCGGCGCGCCTCGAGCATGCGCGCGCGCTCGTCACCCTGGGTCGGCTCCTGCGGCGCCGCGGCCACCGGATCGACAGTCGCGAGCCGCTGCGCGAGGGCTATGAGCTCGCGCGCCTGTGCGGGGCGGCCACGCTGGCCGAGACGGCCCGGTCTGAGCTGCAGGTCAGCGGCATCCGGCTGCGCCGCGAGGCGCTCACCGGAGCCGAAGCCCTCACCGCCAGCGAACGCCGGATCGCCGAGATGGCCGCCGCCGGAGCCTCGAACGCCGAGATCGCCCAGGGCCTCTTCCTGACCGTCAAGACCATCGAGATGCACCTCACGCACACCTACCGGAAGCTCCACGTCAGCGGTAGGTCGCAGCTCGCCGAGGCGCTGTCTCCCAGATCCTAGGGGCGCTGTCCAGGGTCGGCCCCGTCGCGTGACGACGGCGTCCGCGCGAGCATCGTGCCATGAAGCGGTATCGAGGACGCCCCGCCGGGCGCGGCGCTGGGACCCACCGACGACATCAAGGAGGCTCGGCGTGCACTCAGAAAACCTGACCCAGCGGCAACCGCACGAGATCGTTTGGACGCTGACCAACGCCGTCGTCGCATCCAGGTGCCTGCATGTCGTGGCTGAGCTGGGAGTGGCCGACGCTGTGGGCTACGAACCGGTGAGCGCACAGGAGCTGGCAGCGGCCTGCGGCGCCGACGCCGACGCGCTCGAACGCGCCCTGCGACTGCTGGCCGCCCACGGCGTCTTCGAGCGCGAGGGCGGCGGCTTCCGTCAGACGCCGGCGTCGGAGCTGCTGCGAAGTGACCACCCGATGTCGATGCGGGCGTTTGCCCGCATGATGGGGCTCCCGGTCGTCTCGGCCACCTTCGGCCGGCTCGAGCACTCCATCCGTACCGGCTTGCCCGCCGTCGAGACGGTCGAGCCCGACGGGTTCTGGGCCTACCTACAGGATCACCCCGACGAGGCCCGAGTCTTCGGGGAGGCGATGACCGCGAAGGCGGCGGCGGATATCGCGGCGATCCTCAACGCCTACGACTTCAGCCGCTTCGCCACGATCGCCGATATCGGCGGCGGCCGAGGGCACCTGCTCGGCGCGGTGCTCGATGCCGTCCCGAGCGTGCAAGGCGTGCTGTTCGACCTGCCCGCCGTGATCGACGCCTTGGACTTCGAGCACGAGCGCCTGCGGCCACAGGCGGGCGATTTCTTCGTCGATCCGCTGCCCGCCGCCGACGCCTACGTGCTGATGGAGGTGATCCACGACTGGCCCGACGCGGAGTCCCTCGCGATCCTGAGCGCGATCCGGTGCGCCGCGGCGCCCGGTGCAAAGGTGCTGGTCATCGAGAGCGTCCTCACCGACGAAAGGCCCGACCCGCGAGGCCAGACCCTCGACCTGATCATGCTGGCCGTCACCGGGGGGAGGGAGCGGACCGCGACCGAGCTCAACGAGCTCTTCGACCGCGCCGGATTGAGGGACGGGACGGTCGTCGAGACGGCGGGACCCCTGCGCATCGTCGAGGCCACGACCGTCTGAATGCAACCAAGGAGCCGAGGAGGCACCCATGCACGCACTGGTGTTCAGAGTGACGATCCACGAACGTGAGGAAGCAGACAGGCTCTTGCACGAGGAGCTCGTGCCGGGGGTGTCGCAGGCACCGGGTTTCGTGGCCGGCTACTGGGTGAACATTGGCGAGAAGCACGGCACGTCGGTGATCGTCTTCGAGTCCGAAGAAGCCGCACGGGGCGTGGTGGATCAGTTGCCACCACCACAAACGGACTCGTTCACGTTGGAGAGCTTCGACATCGGGGAGGTCGTGGCGCACGCCCCCTGACCCACGGCGGCCCCTGCTCCTACGAAGCTGCGGTGCCTTCCCGGAGAAAGACAGCGCCCGAAACGGTGCAGCACCTGCCTCAAGCGATCTCCACGGTGGTGGAGAGCGCCGGCACTCGGTCAGCTTGCGCTCTCAACGGGCCTCTCCATCGAGGGCACCAGTGGGCCCCGCCGTGATCCCGGCTTCGGCGGTTCGTGAACGAGTCGCAGAGGGCCCTGAAGGACCCTCGATCCCCCTCGTGGCCCTCGCCGGGACCGCAGCGGCCTCGGTGAGCGCAGGCCGGCCGTCTGAGCTGCGGCGTGACGCCGTGGGCCAGAGCTGCGCCCGCCCCGGCGCAGCTCGGCCCAGTGCCAGTCCTATGCCTCGGCGATGGTGAAGCCCACGAAGACCTTGAACGCCGTCTTCAGCGCCCTGAAGCCTCTGGCCTGGCTGTCGATGCCTGGAGCGGTCCGGCCCAGCCGCTCGGGCCCCAACGCCGCGCTCAAGTCCCGCCTTCCCACGTCGACCACCGCGCCCACGTGCGTTTCGTTCTGATCCAAGATCGCGTACACGGCCGTCGAATCCACGATCTGGGGTTTCTGTCTGACGACCAGCAGTGGCTCGCTGAACAAGATCGAGCGGGCATCGGGCAAGGCGGGCGGGTCGGTCATGTGGGTTCCCTCGAACTATCGGGCGGGCTCTGCCAAGGCGGTTCCACGTCATTGAATCTCGTCCCCGATCGCGCGCTGGGAAAACTCGGCTGGGACGCTCGGCCAAACGGTCGACTGCCTCGCCGGAGCCGCTCACGACGAACCTGCCTCCAGGGCACTCGCTGAACAGCCAGAAGAGCGGCTCGCTGTCGGGGCCACGGGTCGCTCGTCGCGCCCATGCCTAGCCGCCATGCACGACTCGGCGATGGCCACGAGCAGGCCACCTTCCGCAACGTCGTGGCCGCTCAAGGACCACGCCGGCTGACCGGCGGAAACGACCCGGAGTGGTGCCGTCCAACGCCGCGCTCGAAGACATGCTCTCAGGATGTTAACCTGCTGATGGGAATGGGCGTCATGATCCAGATCAAGGACGTGCCTGCCGACGTGCACCGCGTCCTCAAGTCGCGCGCCGCGCTGGCGGGTGTCTCCCTGACCGAGTACGCGCGTCGCACGCTCGAGGAGGCGGCGCGGCGGCCAGCGCGCGAGGAGTTGCTGGCGGAGCTCTCGGCTGTCGAGGCGCTCCCGTTGGGCGAGTCGGCCACCGAGGCGCTGGCCCACGTCCGCGACGACCTCGCGTGACCGTCGTAGACGCGAGTGCGGTGGTCGACCTGCTCGTGCCCCAACATCCTGCCCGGCGCGACTTCCTGGCCCAGGAGCTGCCAGAGCCGACGCGCCCTTGGCTTGCCCCCGACGTGCTGGTCTTCGAGGTCTTCGCGGTCGTTCGCCGCCATCTTCTGCGCAGCTTCCTGCCCGAGGCGAGCGCCTCCAAGGCACTGGAACGGCTGCTTCGCCTGCCGGTCGAGCTCGTGCCGGCGACGCGCCTGCTGCCGGCGGCATGGGAGCTGAGGGATCGCCTGGCGGCAGCCGACTCGCTCTACGCGGCGCTCGCGCTCGCTGCATCGGAGGCACTCCTCACCACCGATGTGCGGCTCGCCCGCGCCGCAGCGGAGGTCGGCATCGAGACGCGGACGCCCGCTTGAACGCTCGTCCGCACGCGGGCGACTCCCTGGCGGGGACCGCCTGGAGGCTGCCCGCCTCACCGCGCTGTGGGCGTGACCGCAGGCCGACCTACACCTCACCCGGACGGCCGTGGAGCCGCGTGATCCGCGAGCCGAGCAACTCGAAGGGCGCCAGCTCTTGATCGCTCATCACGCCGTCAGACGGGCCCGGGCCGGCACGCTGTCCCTCGTTGACCGCGAGAACGAGCTGGAAGCGCTGGACGCCGCCCTTCGCCAGGCCCGATCGGGGACCGGGGCGACCGTCATCGTGGAGGGACCGGCGGGCATCGGGAAGACGAGCCTGTTGGCGGCTGCTCGTGAGCGGGCCTCGGCAGGCGGCATGAAGGTTTTCGAGGCGCGGGGAACGGAGCTCGAGCGCGAGTACCCGATGGGCGTCGTGCGTCTGGCCCTGGAGCCCGCGGTGCGCAGCGAGCCCGATCGCGAGCGGCTGTTACGCGGCGCGGCGCGACTTGCAGGACCCGCCCTGCTCGACATGGCCGATTCCCTCGACGCACCCCCTGCGGGGCTCCTGCTCCTCCGCCGCGGCTGACGCCGCGCTCAGCAGCGCCGTCTTGCCCGCTCCCGCCACCCCCTCGACCAGCACTGCCGCGCCGGCGCCGGCGCCAGCCGCATCGAGCACAGCCCCGAGGCCCTCGAGCTCGTGTTCGCGCTCGAGCATGGCCAGCCCTGCGCCTCCCCCGGGCCGCGTAGTCGGCGTATGTCCGGCAAGGTCTGGCGTGGCACGTCGAGTCTAGGCTGGGGCGTCGCCCTACTTGGAGAGCCGGCCGCGTCGGCTCTCAGCGGACCTCGAAGCCGGAAAGCCCCTCGGGCTCCTCCTCCCCGGCCTGGAGCTTTGCCACGTCGGCGCTCTTAGGACCGCTGCCGCACAGTTCGACCATCGCCTCTACGGCACCGCGGTCGCCCTCGAAGACGGCCTCGACCGTGCCGTCGTCGCGGTTGGCGACCCAGCCCGCGACGCCGCGACTGGTGGCCTCGCTGCTCACGGTGTCGCGAAAGAACACCCCTTGAACCCGCCCGTGGGCCACCACCCGGCGGCGGATCTTCTCCTCGTCGCTCACGCGGCCGAGACTACCCGCAGCGCCAGCATCTCCCACACGATGTTGGCGGCGAGGATCGAGGTGATCTGGCCCGGGCCGTCGTAAGGCGGACACACCTCCACGAGGTCAAAGCCCACGAAGGAAGTGCCGGCGAGCGAGCGCAGCAGGGTGAGCGCCTCGTGCGGCAGCAGCCCAGCCACCTCCGGCGTGCCGGTGCCCGGCGCGAACGCGGGATCGATCACGTCGATGTCGAAGGAGAGGAAGCAGGAAGCCCCGGCCGTTCGGGTGAGCACGCGCTGTGAGTACTCGCCGGGGCCCAGGGCACGCAGCTCGTCGCCGGTGATCAGCTCGAAGCCGAGCTCGCGGGCGGCCTCGAGATCGGCCCCTGCCCACAGGGGCCCGCGCGCGCCGGTCAGCAGCGAGCGCTGCGGATCGACCAGCCCCTCCTCCACCGCGCGGCGGACCACCGTCCCACCGAGCAGGCGCTCGCCGCCGTGCTCGTCCCGGACTTCGGCGTGGGCGTCGAGCAGCAGGAGCGGCAGGGGGCCGTGGCGGGCCGCGTGGGCGCGCAGCTCGCCGAGCAGGATCGAGTGGTCACCGCCCACCACCACCGGCGTGGCGCCGGCGTCCAGCCAGCCATGCAGGGCTTCTGCCAGGCGGGCGGCGGTGGCCTCGGGGTTGCCGGGGATCACCGCGAGATCACCCCCGTCGGCGGTGGAGGAGCCGCCGAAGACGTCGACCGCGAGCGTGGGGTGCCAGGGACGCAGCGAAGCCGAGCCCGAGCGCACCGCCTCGGGGCCGAAGCGGGCGCCCGGGCGAAAGCTCGCAGCCGTGTCGTAGGGCGCGCCGAGGACGACGGCGTCGACCCCCGCCTCGGGCTGGATCACCAGAGGCAGCCGGGCGAACGTGCGCACGCCGGCGTAGCGCGGCGAGCGCGCGGCGTCGGCGGGGCGATAAGGCGGCGCACTCATCCGGCGAGCCCTGGGGTCGAGCCGAGCGCGCGGCTCACGGCCTCGGCAGCCGAGGCCGCCGCCTGGATGCCTTCGATCTCCCAGGTGCCCAGACCCACGACCGGCATGCCTGTCCGCAGCGCCAGGGCGATCTCCGAGAGCGTTCCGTAGCCGCCGCCGACCGCGACCACCGCGTCGCTCGCGCGGACCACGAGCGCGTTGCGCGCCTCACCCAGCCCTGTGGAAACCGCCAGGTCGAGGAAGCGATTCGCCGCGGCGCGATCGGAACCCGGCAGGAGCCCGAGCGTGGTGCCGCCCTCGCGCTTGGCCCCGCGGCAGGCGGCCTCCATGGCTCCGCCCAGTCCTCCGCACACGAGCACGGCTCCCGCCCGAGCCAGCCCGGCGCCCACCTCCTCCGCCGCCGCGGCTGTCTCGCGGCCGGCCTCGGAGGGACCGACGACCGCCACGTAGGGACGGTCGCTCAGGCCGGGCGTTCCGGCTCGGAGCGCGGCAGAGGCTGGGTCGAGGGGTCCTGCCCCACGGGAGGTCGTGGCGGGCGGGCCGGCGGTGCGCCGGCCGTCTCTGCGCCGGCCCGGGCGCGAGCCGAGCCCGCGGAAGCCGAGTCCTCCGGATCGCCCACCCGGACCACCGAGACGTACGACGACCCCAGCGCCGCCCCGGCGGCGAGGACGACCGCCGCGCCCAGCGCGAGCCAGATCCCCGCCTCGTTGCCCCGTCCCGTCAACGGCGGGTGGTTGATCAACTGGGAGACGACGATCACCAAGGCCACGGCCGCCACACCGAGCAGCGCACCCGCGGGCAGCCTGAGGCCGGGCATCCCGAGACCGAGGGCCTGGGCGACCAGCGCCAGAGCGGCCAGCGCCAGAGCCGCCAGCAGCAGGTCGAGCACCTCGAACACCGTCCACGCGCTGACGCCGGGCTCGTACCAGTCGAGGAACAGGCTGACGAGCAACACCAGCGCGGCGGCGCCCGCGAGGGCAGGACCGAGAGCGATCTGCCGCGTCTGGCTCACCTCCCGGGACCTTATTCGCCCGAGCGCCTCAGCGGACCACGAAGTTCACGAGCTTGCCCGGCACCACGACGGTCTTGACGATCTCGCCGCCGTCGAGGCGCACAGCCAGGCGGTCCGAGCCGCGTGCCAGCTCCTCCAGCTCCTCCCTCGAGGCGCTGGCGGGAACCGTCAGGCGGTCGATCAGCTTGCCGTTGAGCTGCACGACCAGTTGGATCTCGTCGCTCGACAGCAGCGGGGCCTCGGCCTCGGGCCACGGCTGCTCCCAGACCCGTTCGCCGGTCATGAGCTCGTAGACCTCCGAGCCCAGGTGCGGCGCGAAGGGGAAGACCAGCGAGGCCGCGGTGGCCAGCGCGAAGCGGACGTGCGAGGGATCGACTTCGTCGCGCAGACGGTAGAGGTCGTTGACCAGCTCGATCACCGCCGCCAGCGAGGTGTGGGTGGCGAAGCGCTCCCCCAGGTCGCGTGTGACCTTGTCGATCGCCCAGTGGGCCTTGCGCACCAGATCGCTCGGCTCACCCTGCGGCTCGACCACGCCCTCGGGCGCCTCCTGCGCAGCCCGCCAGAGGCGCGACAGGAAGCGGTGGATCCCCTCTATGCCCTCGTCGGCCCAGTCGCCGCCCTCGGCGGGATGCCCGACGTAGAGGATGTAGCAGCGCGCCGTGTCCGCGCCGTAGCGCTCCACGTAGTCGCTCGGCGAGACCACGTTGCCCTTGGACTTGGACATCTTCGCGCCGTCGCGCGTGACCATGCCCTGGGTGAACAGGGCGGCGAAGGGCTCCTGGGCGTCGAGGAGGTCGAGGTCGGCCAGGGCCTTGGTGAAGAACCTGGCGTACATAAGGTGGAGGATCGCGTGCTCCACGCCGCCGATGTACTGGTCCACCGCCATCCAGCGATCGACCGCCTCGCGGCCCCACGGCGCCTGGTCGTTGCGCGCGTCGCAGTAGCGCAGGAAGTACCAGGAGGAGTCGACGAACGTGTCCATCGTGTCGGTCTCGCGCCGCGCGTCGCCGCCACACGATGGACATTCGGTGCGCACCCACTCCTCGGCGGCGGCCAGCGGCGAGTGGCCCTGGGGGGCGTAGTCCTCGACGTCGGGCAGCTCGACCGGCAGCTGGTCGTCGGGCACCGGTACCTGGCCGCAGCTCTCGCAATGCACGATGGGGATGGGGCAGCCCCAGTAGCGCTGGCGCGAGAGCAGCCAGTCGCGCAGGCGGTAGTTGACGGCGGCGTGCCCGCGGCTCTCGGCCTCCAGCCACTCCACGATCTGCCCAAAGCCCTCGCGGTTGTGGAGGCCGTCGAAGCGGTCGCTGTTGACCATCGGCCCGTCCTCGGTGAACGGCAACGCCTCCCCGCCCTCGATCACCCGCCGGACGGGCAGGCCGAAGCGCTGTGCGAACTCGAAGTCGCGCTCGTCGTGTGCCGGGACGGCCATGATCGCCCCGGTGCCGTACTCCGCCAGCACGTAGTCGGCCACGTAGACCGGGATCTGCTCGCCGTTGACGGGGTTGGTGACCGTGCGGCCCAGCGCCACGCCGGTCTTCTCGCGCTCCTCCGCGCCGCGCTCCTCCGCGCTGGCCGTCAGCGCGTGCTGCACGTACTCGCGCACGGACGGGTCGTCGGACATGAGCCCGACGTCGGGATGCTCGGGCGCCATGACGAAGAAGGTGGCCCCGAACAGGGTGTCGGGCCGCGTGGTGAAGACCTGGTAGTCGGTGCCCAGCTCCTCGCAGCGAAAGGTGACCTGCGCCCCCTCCGAGCGGCCGATCCAGTTGCGCTGCATGGTCTTGACGTGGGCGGGCCAGTCGATCGTCGCGAGCTCGTCGAGCAGACGGTCGGCGTAGTCGGTGATGCGAAAGAACCACTGCTCGAGCGAGCGCGGCTCGACCACGCTGCCGCACCGCTCGCAGCGGCCGTCGACCACCTGCTCGTTGGCCAGCACGGTCTGGTCGTGTGGGCACCAGTTGACCATCGCCTCGCTGCGGTAGGCCAGGCCCTTCTCGTAGAGGCGCAGGAAGATCCACTGTGTCCAGCGGTAGTAGCTCGGCTCGTGGGTGCCGAACTCGCGTGACCAGTCGATCGATATGCCCCAGTCGCGAAACTGGCGGCGAAACTCGGCGATGGAGGCCTCGGTGGACTCGCGCGGGTGCTGCCCCGTGCGGATGGCGTGGTTCTCGGCCGGCAGTCCGAAGGCGTCGTAGCCCAGCGGATGCAGCACCCGGTAGCCGTTGCGCCGGCGAAAGTGCGCGACGGCATCGCCCACCGAGTAGACCTTCAGGTGGCCGATGTGCGGCTCGCCCGAGGGGTAGGGCAGCATCTCCAGCACGTAGGACTTCGGCCGCTCGTCGGGCTCGTTGGAGACCTCCCACGTGCCCTCGTCGGCCCATACCTGCTGCCACTTGGGCTCTATCAGGGACGGGTCGTAGCTGGCGCGGGCCATGTTGTCGAGGGTAGACCGCACCGAGCGTGCGGTGCTCGCCCGGCGGCTGGCCGACTGCATAGACGCCTCTGTGCAGTGGCACGTTTGTTGGCCATTTGCCAACAAAGGCGCCAGCCGGAAGGTTTTCGCCCCTGGGGGGCGAGCCCTACGGGCCCAGCCACTGCCGCTGGGCCGAGAGGTCCGGGTCCAGCCGGTCGTCCTCGAGGTCCAGCGCCACGCGCACGATGCGTGCCTGCTCGCGCTTGTGGGCCGCGGCGTAGCCCTCGCCGGGT
>JALZII010000196.1 GCA_030860365.1 Actinomycetota bacterium | reverse complement strand
CGGCGAGGACGGGGTGGAGGTGCTGCTGGCTCCCGACGGGGCCCCCGAGCTCTGGGACGCGCTGGTGGCCGAGGGCGTCACCCCGGCCGGGCTGGGCGCACGCGACACGCTGCGCCTGGAGGTCTGCTTCCCCCTCTACGGCAACGACCTCTCCGAGGAGCGCAACCCGATCGAAGCCGCCCTGAGCTGGGCCTGCAAGCCGGACACCGGCTTCATCGGCTCCGAGGCGCTGCGGGGCGAGCCACGCGACCTGCTCGTGCCCTTTGCCCTGACCGGTCCCGGCATCCCGCGCCAGGGCAACCCTGTGCAGACCGAGGCCGGCGAGGGCATCGTGACCAGCGGGACGATGTCGCCTTGCCTCGGGCACGGGATCGGCATGGCCTACTTGCCGCGCGCGGCCTCCGAGCCCGGCACGCCCATCGAGATCGACGTCCGCGGCAAGCCGCGCGCCGGCGAAGTCAAAGAGAAGCCCCTTTACCCCTGAGAGGAGCAGATGGCCGAGAGCTACCCGGACGACCTCAAGTACCACCCCGAGCACGACTGGGCCCGGATCGACGGCGACGAGGCCGTCTTCGGGATCACCTGGTACGCCCAGGACTCCCTCGGCGAGGTGGTCTTCTTCGATCCGCCCGAGGCGGGCGCGCAGGTGACCAAGGACTCCGCCTACGCCGAGGTCGAGTCGGTGAAGGCGGTCTCCGACGTGTTCGCGCCGTTGTCGGGGGAGATCATCGAGGTCAACGAGGCCCTGGGCGACTCGCCCGAGAACGTGAACTCCGACCCCTACGGCGAGGGCTGGATGGTCAAGGTGCGCCTCAGCGACACGAGCGAGGTCGACGATCTGCTCGACGTCGAGGCCTACAAGAGCCTGCTCTCGCGCTGATGGAGGATCTCGGCCCCCCCAGCTCGTACCTCGCCGTGCCCGAGGGGGTGCCGGTGTACTCGAGCGACGGCCGCAGGGTCGGCGAGCTCGGACACGTGCTGGCCGACGAGGAGGCCGACATCTTCGACGGCATCGTGATCGGCGCGAGCGGCCTGCCCGGCGGCTGGCGCTTCGCCGACGCCCCGCAGGTGGGGCGCTTCTACGAGCAGGGGGTGGAGCTGGCGCTGACCTACGAGGAGGCCGAGCGGCTGCTGCCCGAGCCGAGCGAGAACCCGGCGGCGATGAGCGTCGACCCCGACGACGTGGCCGAGAGCGAGCTGACGCGCAAGCTGCGAAGCGCCTGGGACCGAGTCAGCGGGAGGTACTGAGCCATGCCCTGGAAGCACAAGAACCTGCGCCACGTCAAGGACGCCGCCGCCGAGCACGGCTTCGGCGAGATACAGGAGGCCCGCTTCCCAACCGAGGAGCTGGAGGCCGCGAACACCGGGCTCGGCTACCTGATCCTGCGCCCCGACAAGCGTCAGCCATTCGCCCACCGCCACAAGGCGGCGGAGGAGATCTACGTGGTGCTGTCGGGCTCCGGCCGGCTCAAGCTCGACGACGAGGTGCTCGAGGTGGACACGATGGACGCCGTGCGGGTGGCGCCGCAGGTGGCCCGGTCCTTCGAGGCGGGGCCGGAAGGCCTGGAGATCCTGGTCTTCGGCCCCCGGCACGAAGGGGACGCCGAGATCGTCGAGGACTTCTGGGAGTCCGTGCCCCCGCTAGCTTCGTAGTCCTCCTGTGAGCCGCTACACAAGCGCAACCGACGCGGATCGTCGCGAGATGCTCGACGCCGTCGGGGTCGGCTCCGTCGAGGATCTCTTCGAGGCGATCCCGGAGTCCGTGCGACTCGGGCGCCCGATCGACCTGCCCGAGGGCATGGCCGAGCAGGAGGTGCTCGACCACCTCACCGCCCTGGCCGCCCGCAACCGCTCTGCCGACGACGAGGTCACCTTCCTCGGCGCCGGGATGTACGACCACTACGTGCCCTCGCTAATCGACAGCCTCGTCCAGCGCTCGGAGTTCCTCACCCCCTACACGCCCTATCAGCCCGAGATCTCCCAGGGAGGGCTGCAGGTGATGTTCGAGTTCCAGACGATGATCTGCGAGCTCACGGGCCTGCCGGTGTCCAACGCCTCGGTGTACGAGGGGCCGAGCGCCGTGGCCGCGGCGGGCTACCTGGCCAAGCTGGAGACCAAGAAGACCAGGCTCGTGATCTCGCGCGGCGTGCATCCGCACTCGCGGGCCGCGCTGGCCACCCACGCGGCCGGCTACGGGATGGAGCCGGTGGAGGTGCCCCTCGACTCACAGGGCGCCACCGACGCCGAGGCCCTGGCCCGGGCAGTCGACGACGAGACCGCCGCCGTGTTCGTCCAGTACCCCAACTTCCTGGGCACCGTGGAGGACCTGGCCACGCTGGGCGAGGCGGCCAAGGCCACCGGCGCGCTGTTCATCTGCGCCGCCGACCCGCTGCCGCTGGGCATCCTCAAGCCGCCAGGCGAGTGCGGCGTGGACATCTGCGTGGGGGAGGGCCAGACGCTGGGCAACCGGCTGGACTACGGCGGTCCGTCGTTCGGCTTCTTCGCCGCCGGTGAGCGCTTCCTGCGCAAGCTGCCCGGGCGCATCGCCGGCGAGACGCGCGACGTGGACGGCAAGCGCGGCTTCGTGCTCACCCTGCAGACTCGCGAGCAGCACATCCGCCGCGAGAAGGCCACCCACAACATCTGCACCTCGCAGGCGCTGAACGCGCTGGCGGGCACCGTCTACCTGAGCTGGCTTGGCCGCAAGGGCCTGGTGGAGCTTTCGACGCTGATGCTGCGGCGCACCGCCTACGCGCGCGAGGCGCTCGGGCTCGAGGCCATCAACCCCGGACCGGTGGTGCGGGAGTTCGCCGTGCGGGTGCCGGACCTGGACGGCTTTCTCGCCCGCGCCCGAGAGGCCGGGATCAACCCCGGCCTGCCACTGCGCGGCGTGCTGCCCGAGTACGAGGACGGCCTCCTGGTGGCGATCACCGAGCGGCGCACCCGCGAGCAGATCGACGCCCTGGCCGCCCTGGCCGCCCGGGAGGAGGTGCACGCCCTGTGAGCGCGCCCGCCGAGCAGGACACGATCACGATCTTCGAGCGCTCGCACGAGGGCCGCCGCGCCTTCACCCCCCCGCGGCAGGACGTGCCCGAGACTCCCGTCGAGGAACTGCTGCCCGACTGGGCGCGGCGCGCCGAGCCCGCCGGCCTCCCCGAGGTCTCCGAGCCCGAGATCGTTCGCCACTACGTCACGCTCTCGCGCAAGAACTTCCACCTCGACCAGGGCTTCTACCCGCTGGGCTCGTGCACGATGAAGCACAACCCCAAGCTGCACGAGCGGGTGGCTGCGCTGCCCGGCCACGCCCGCCTGCACCCCCTGCAGGAGCCCGAGCACGCCCAGGGCGCGCTCGAGCTGATGTTCAACCTGCAGGAGGCGCTGGCGGAGATCGCGGGTCTGCCGCACGTCTCGCTGCAGCCCAGCGCGGGCTCTCACGGCGAGCTGGCCGGCCTGCTGCTCACCCGCGCCTACCACGCCGATCGCGGCACCGCGCGCACCAAGGTGCTCACGCCGGACACCGCGCACGGCACCAACCCGGCCACGGTCACGATGGCCGGCTACGAGGTGGTGAAGGTGGGCACCGCGCCCGACGGCGGCGTCGACCTCGACGACCTGCGCCAGAAGGCCGATGACCAGGTCGCCTGCCTCATGCTCACCAACCCCAACACGCTTGGGCTGTTCGACTCCAACATCGAGGAGATCGCCGGCATCGTGCACGAGGTCGGGGCCACGCTCTACTACGACGGGGCCAACCTGAACGCCGTGATGGGCATCACCCGCCCCGGCGACATGGGCTTCGACATCGTGCACTTCAACCTGCACAAGACCTTCACCCAGCCCCACGGCGGCGGCGGCCCGGGCGCCGGCCCCATCGCGGTGAGCGACCGCATCGAGCCCTTCCTGCCGGTGCCGCAGGTGGTCCGCACGCATAGCGCCGGAGCGCAGGCCGGGCGTTGGCCGGCCGAGCACCGCCGCTCGGCCTACATCTCCGGCAACGGCATGGGTCCCGTGTTCGACCTCGACCACGACCGGCCCAAGTCGATCGGCAAGCTGCGCGGCTTCCAGGGCAACTTCGGCGTGTTCGTGCGCACCTACGCCTACATCCGCTCGCTGGGCGCCGAGGGCCTGCGGGAGGTCTCCGAGGTGGCGGTGCTGAACGCCAACTACCTGAAGGCCCGCCTGGCCGAGCCCGGCATCGCCGAGTATCTGCCGATCGCCTTCGACCGCCACTGCATGCACGAGTTCGTGCTGTCAGGCAGCGGCGCCAAGGACAAGCTGGGGATCAAGACCCTGGACATAGCCAAGCGCCTGCTCGACCACGAGGTGCACCCGCCCACCGTCTACTTCCCGCTGTTGGTGGACGAGGCGCTGATGATCGAGCCCACCGAGACCGAGCCGCGCGAGCGCCTCGATCACTTCGCCGACGCGATGCGGGCGTTGCTCGAGGAAGCGGCCGGGGACCCCGAGATCGCCCGCAACGCGCCCCACACGACGCCCGTCCGCCGCCTCGACGAGGCCGGCGCCGCGAAGAACCCCGTGGTGCGCCAGCCCCGCGGACCCCACGAGAACCCAGGCGACCCCGAGCAGGCCCAGCAGCACCCCGCCGCAGCCTCAGGCGCTCTCTAAGCGACGGGTGTGCTTCCGGCCGCCTGTCTAGGGGCCGACGGAAAGCTAGAAACTATCTGTCGCACGTTGAATGATAGAATCATTCAATCATGCCGCAGGTATTCGCTGCTCCCGAGCTGGACTCCGTGGAGCTGGAGGTTCTGGGGATGATCAACGAGCTCCGCGACACGCTCAGCTCCCGGATGTCGCACAAGCCTCGTCAGTGGGGAGGCAGCCTGCGTCGAATGTCGTTCGCGCGCGCGGTTCAAGGGTCCAACAGCATCGAGGGCTACGAGGCGAGCCTCGACGACGTGGTAGCTGCGGTCGACGACGAACCCACTGCCGTCGCGCCTGAGGAGACCCGCCTTGCCCTCGCCGGCTATCGCGACGCGATGACTTACGTGCTCCAAGTATCCGAGGATTCAGCAGCGGTCGTCGACGAAGGCCTGCTGAAGTCGCTGCATTTCATGATGCTCAAGCACCGGCTCGACAAGGGCTCCGGCCTCTGGCGACCCGGCGAAATCTACGTTCGCCGAGACGACACCGGGGATCTGGTCTACAAGGGCCCCGACGCCGATGATGTCCCAAGCCTGGTCCAGGCCGCTCTTCGAGACCTCGAGCAAAGCGATGCCCCGGTTCTGGTTCGGGCGGCGATGGCGCATCTCAATCTCGTCATGATCCATCCGTTTCGCGACGGAAACGGGCGTATGGCCAGGTGCCTGCAGACGCTCATCCTCGCGCGCGAGCGCATCGTCGCTCCCACGTTCTCGAGCATCGAGGAGTACCTCGGACGGAACACTGAGAGCTACTACGACGTTCTCGCCACGGTCGGTGAGGGCGTCTGGAACCCCGGGAACGACGCCCGACCGTGGCTCAGGTACTGCCTGACGGCTCACTACCACCAGGCGCGCACCATGCTGCGCCGTATACAGGAGGTCGAAGGTCTGTACAACGAATGCTTCGCCCTCGCTGAGAGCAAAGGCCTACCCGAGCGCACCGCAGGCCCGCTTGCCGAGGCGGCCCACGGCTTCCGGCTGCGGAACTCGAGCTACCGGGCGGTTGTAGAGATTACGTCCGGCGAAGAGCTTTCCGACCTGACTGCAAGCCGCGACCTGCGGGCCATCGTGGAAGCCGGGCTGTTCGAGGCCGTCGGTGAGAGGCGGGGTCGGTACTACCTCGGAGCCGAGGTGCTCTTTGAGATCTACAGGCGAGTTCGTGTAGGGCGAGAGCCGAAAGACCGCAGCGACCCCTTCGAACGCGC
>JALZII010000191.1 GCA_030860365.1 Actinomycetota bacterium | reverse complement strand
GAGCAGGCGGTCGGCTCCTTCGACGAGGGTCACGTCCGACCCGTAGCGTGAGAGCATCTGGGCGAACTCGATGCCCACGGGCCCACCGCCGAGCACCACGGTGCTCGCGGGGATCTCCTTCATCGCGCTGGCCTCGCGGTTGGTCCAGTAGTCGACCTGGTCGAGCCCCTCGATCGGCGGTATGGCGGACAGCGTGCCGGTGGCGATCACGATGTTCCCGGCCTCGAGCTCGCGCCCGCCGGCGCGAACACGGCCCGGGCCGGTGATCTCGCCGTGCTCCTTGATCACCTCGATGCCCATGTCGGCGTACGCCTTGACCTTGGCGCCGTCCTCCAGGCCGCTGTTGAGGTAGTCGCGGTACTCGCGCACCTCGGCCCAGCGGGGGTCGTGCGCGTCCATCCCCGCCACCCGCCTGGCTTCTTCACGGGCCTCGACCGGCCGCAGCAGGCCCTTGGTGGGGATGCAGGCCCAGAACGGGCACTCCCCGCCCACCAGCTCCCCCTCGAGCATGGCCACGCTCTTGCCGGCCCCCACGAGCTTCCCGGCGGCGCCACGCCCGCCGGGGCCGGCGCCCAGTACGACCACGTCGAAGCGCTCGCTCATGCGGCGCCGTCGAGCTCGGAGACCTCTTCGTCGGAGAGCTCTATCTCGGCAGCCGCCAGGTTGTCCTCGAGGTGCTCGACCGACGAGGTGCCTGGGATCGGCAGCATGACCTCGGACCGGCGCAGCAGCCAGGCCAGAGCAACCTGTGCGGCTGAGGCGCCGTGGCGCTCGGCGATCTCCTCGAGCGGGCCGCCCTCACGCAGGAGGTTGCCCGAGGCGAGCGGAAACCAAGGGATGAAGCCGATGCCACGCTCCTCGCACGCCTCGAGCACGTCTTCGGCGGCCCGGTCCTCGAGGTTGAAGCGGTTCTGCACCGACACGATCGGCGTGATGCCCTCGGCGTGCTCGAGCTGCTCGACCGAGACCTCCGAGAGGCCGATGTGGGCGATCTTGCCCTCCTCGCGCAGCTCGGTCAGGGTGCCCAGCTGGTCCTCGGCCGGCACGCGGTGATCGATGCGGTGCAGCTGGAGCAGGTCGATGCGGTCGAGCTTCAGGCGCTTGAGGCTGCCCTCCACGGCCTCGCGCAGATGCTCGGGCCGGCCATTGGTGCGCCACTGGCCAGGCCCGTCGCGAACGAAGCCCGCCTTGGTGGCGATCAACAGGTCGTCGGGGTAGGGGTGAAGCGCCTCGGCGATGAGGCGCTCGGACACCTCCGGCCCGTAGGAGTCGGCGGTGTCGATGAGGTTGACACCGAGCTCGACGGCGCGGCGCAGCACAGCCAGCGCCTCGCCGCGGTCCTCGGGCTCGCCCCATACACCGGCGCCCGTGATGCGCATCGCCCCGAAGCCGAGGCGGCGCACGGTGTGGTCGCCGAGTTGGAAGATTCCCACTGCGGAGTCGGTCAAGGCGTCGGGCATGGTCTCCTGTGGTCTATCAGCAAGTTGGCGGCCGGCCGGGCTGGGAAAGCGATTCGTAAGGAAGCTCCTACCCCGGTAGGCGCCCGCGACTCACTCCCCGGCGGGCAGCCCTGCGATGGCGCGTGCGGCTGCGTGCCGAACCACCGCCTCCTCGAGCTAGACCGAGACGCCGTACTAGGCGAGCGCCCCGACGGCTGAGGCGCGCAGCCGCGCCGGCCGCTCTTAAGCGGCCTGGCGCAGCGCCGCGAGGTCCTCGTCGCGCGAGAGGCGCTTGAGGGCCCGGTCTTCCAGCTGTCGGACCCGCTCCGTCGAGAGGCCCAGCTGCTTGCCGGTCTCGCGCAGGGCGGCCGGCTCGGAGCCGGTGAGGCCGAAGCGCAGGCGCAGCACGTCGCGCTCGGCGTCGGGCAGCTGCTCCACGGCCTGCTGGACGGCCTCGCCGGCCATGCCCTCGCCCACCTCCTCGGCGGGACCGGGCTCCGACCCGGCGATCAGGTCGCCGAGCGAGGTCTCCTCGGACTCCCCGACCTTCTGGTCGAGGCTCGAGGGGGTCTGGTCGGCACGGCGGATGTCCATGACCTCGTCGATGGGCAGCTCCACCCGCTCGGAGATCTCGGCGTCGGTGGGCTCGCGGCCCAGCTCGACCGCCAGCTTGCGCTCGGCGTCCGCGATCTTGCGGGCCCGGGCGACGATGTGGACGGGCAGCCGCACGGTGCGGCCCGAGTTGGCAAGGCCGCGGCCGATGGCCTGGCGGATCCACAGCGTCCCGTAGGTGGAGAACTTGAAGCCCTTGCGCCAGTCGAACTTCTCGACCGCGCGGATCAGGCCGAGCATGCCCTCCTGGATCAGGTCGCCGAGGGCCAAACCCTGGCCCTGGTACTTGCGCGCCACGGAGATGACCAGGCGCAGGTTGGCGTTGATCATGCGGTCCTTGGCCGCCAGGTCGCCCTTCTCGATGCGCTGGGCGAGCTCGATCTCCTCCTCGGCGGTGAGCAGGGGATGACGCCGCGCTTCGTTGAAGAAGAGCTGGAGCGAGTCGGTGGTTACTTCAGGGACTAGGTTGCGATCGTTCGACACTTATCGAAATAATAGCAGACGGGGACAGTGGGGGAGAGGCTTTGCCATCAGCCTCTACCCGGAGTACGTCAGCGACCCGCCGGTGGGTCAGCGGCAGCTGAGGACGGAGTCGAGCAACTCGGGAAAGCGCTCGTCAAGCTCCTCGCGCCGCAGCGAGATCAACCTAAGGGTGCCATCTGGACGCGTCTGGGTCAAGCCCGATTGCCTCAGAACCTTCAAGTGGTGCGAGAGGGTCGACTTGGAGACCGACACCGAAAAGGACCCGCAGGCGCATTCGCCGTCCCGCGCCAGGCAGCGGACGATGTCCAGCCTGACGGGGTCGCTCAGGGCGTGGAGCAGGTCCGGCAGCTCCACCTGTCCGAGCGCGGGATGGGTCATCGTCCTCACCTCATTCGACCTCCGTCGAAACTGTAGCGGCGCCCCGGGCCCCCGCCGGAACGAGCTCTACGTCTCGAGGCGGGTCTCCTCGAGGTCGAGGTCGCGCTCGACGCGCCGCATCACCTCGTCGGTGATGCGGCCCTCGTTGCGCAGGGCCATCAGCGCACCCCGCTCGGCGGCTATGACCTCCCGCACCAGCCGTTGGTAGGCCTCGGAGCGCTCGTCGTAGTGGGCGCCGTCGCCGTCGGCCTGGGCGCTGAAGCGCCGGTGGCGCCAGTCGTAGATGCCGCGCAGGCGCACGGCGGTGTCGGCGTTGACCCACTCCTCGCCGGAGAGCTCCTCGACGCGCTCGCGGGCGCGCCGCGCGGTCTCGACACGTGCGTGCAGCTCCTCCTCGCGGTCGAGCCCGTCCGCCTCGATGCCCAGGGCCCGCACCACCGCGGGCAGCGTCAGGCCCTGGAGCACCAGGGTGGTGACGATCACCGCGTAGGTGAGGAAGATCACCAGGTCGCGGTCGGGGAAGGGGGCGCCGCCCTCGATGGTCAGCGGGATCGCAAGCGCGGCGGCCAGGGAGACCCCGCCGCGCATGCCGGTCCACGACAGCACGGCGACCGGGCGCCAGGACGGCGCGGGGTCCCGCTCTGCGATGCGCGGGAACACCACCCGCGGCACGTAGGTGAAGACGAACACCCAGGCCACGCGCACCGCGACCACCACGCCGCCCACCAGGGCCGCGTAGCCGACCAGCTCGCCGGCGCTGC
>JALZII010000166.1 GCA_030860365.1 Actinomycetota bacterium | reverse complement strand
CTCCCCCAACGAGCTGCCCTCGAGCTTGCGGCGCTTCTCCTCGGCTTCCAAGGCGGCAGAGAACTCGTCAAGCTCCCCGCCCAGCGCGTCGGCCACGGTCGCCGCTCTGGCGGCCATCTCCCTCAGGAGGCCGTGGCCTCGAGCGCCCGCCGCTTCTCGTCGGCCTCCAGGCTGGCCGTGAAGTCGTCGAGCTCACCGGCGAGGACCCGCTCCACATCCCCCTTCGTGAGCTTCACGCGGTGGTCGGTCACGCGGTCCTGGGGGAAGTTGTAGGTGCGGATCTTCTCCGAGCGCTCGCCGGTGCCCACCTGCGCTCGTCGGTCGGCGGCCTCCTCGGCCTGCTGAGCCGCCCGCTCGGCCTCGAGCAGCCGCGCGCGCAGCACGCGCATCGCCTTTTCGCGGTTCTGGAGCTGTGACTTCTCGTCCTGCATGGAGACCACGAGGCCCGTGGGCTTATGTGTGATGCGCACCGCCGAATCGGTGGTGTTGACCGACTGCCCGCCGGGGCCCGAGGAGCGGTAGACGTCGATCTGCAGCTCGCCCGGGTCGATCGCCACCTCGACCTCCTCGGCCTCGGGCAGCACGGCCACGGTGGCCGTCGAGGTGTGTATGCGCCCCTGCGACTCGGTTTCGGGCACGCGCTGCACGCGGTGGGTCCCGCCCTCGTGCTTGAAGACGCTGTAGGCGCCCTGGCCCTTCACCTCGAAGGTGTAGTCCCCATCGGCTTCCGACAGCGCCTCGGGGCGAAAGCCGCGGCGCTCGGCGTAGCGGCTGAGCATGCGGTAGAGGTCGCCGGCGAACAGCCCGGCCTCCTCCCCCCCGGCCCCGCCGCGTACCTCGATGATCACGTTCTTCTCGTCGTTGGGATCGGCCTCGACCATGGCCAGGCGGATCTCCTCCTCGAGCTCCGCCAGTCGGGCATCTGCGCGCTCGAGCTCGCCGCGCATCTCGGGGTCGTCACCGTCCTCGGCGAGGAGCTCGCGCGCGCCGTCCGCGTTGGAGGTGGCGGTTCGCCACTCCCGGGCCAGCCGGTGTGCCGGCTCGATCGAGCTGTACGCGCGACCCACCTCGGCCAAGCGACGCTGGTCGCCGATCACGGCGGGGTCTGACATCTGCTCTGAGAGCTCGGCGAAGCGGCCCTCTATCTGCTCGACGAGCTGCTCGATCATCGCCTCGCAAGGGTAGGCCGTCGTACCCGCGCCTCGGGGCGCCGCCCCGGCGAGCTGCTAGGCGACGACTTCCATGCCGACCCGTTCTTCGTCGGGGGCCTCGCGCGGATCCTCGACGGCCAAGACTGCCTCCAGCGCGGCGATGGCCACGGCCAGCTGTGAGAGGTCGGGCTCCCGCGTGGTCAGGCGCTGCAGTTGGATGCCCGGCCACATCAGCGCCCGCGCCCAGCGCTTCGTGCGGTTGCGGCCGAACCACTTGATCACCTCGAAGGCCAGGCCCGCCACGAGCGGGATCCCGACGACCCGCGAGATGAACAGCCAGTGCCAGTCGAGCTTGCCCAGCGGGGCGAAGACGAAGATGGCGACGATCATCACTATGAGCAGGAAGCTCGTGCCGCAGCGCGGATGGAAGCGCGAGAACTCGCGGGCGTTCTCGGGCGTGAGCGGCCGGCCGGCCTCGTAGCAGGAGATCGTCTTGTGCTCGGCCCCGTGGTACTCGAAGACGCGCTGCAGGTCCGGCAGGCGCGAGATCAGGCCGAGGTAGATCAGGAAGATCGAGATGCGCACGAGCTTCTCGATCACCACGAACGCGAGCGAGTTGGGTATCGAGTCCTGGAAGAGGTTGGTCAGACCCGCGGGCAACAGGAAGAACAGGCCGACGGCGAAGAGGATGGCGAAGACGACCGTCCCGACCCAGGTGCCGCCGCCGATCTCCTGCTGCTCTCCACCCTCGTCGGGTGGGACCTGTGCGTTGGCGGAGATGCCGAGCGCTCGAAAGCCGATCTTGAGCGACTCGCCGAGGGCCACGACGCCGCGCACGACCGGCAGGCGCAGCAGCCGGTTGCGCTGCGACCAGGCCACCAGCGGCTCGGAGATGACCTCGATCTCGCCCCTGGCGCCCTCCTTGGAGTCCACGCCGCCATCGGCGAGCTGCTCGGCTGTGGGCTTGCGCACCGCGACGGCCCAGGTGGAGACCCCGCGCATCATCACTCCCTCGAGGACCGCCTGGCCACCGATCGGGGCGTCTCGCGAGGCCTCGCGCGTGCCCTCGGGCAAGGGCGCCTCGGCGCCGTTGGTGGAGGGGTTCGCCGCCGCGCTCACGCTCTCATCGTATCGGCGCCCGGGCCTGGGTCCATGAGGGTCAGGGACAGCCGCGCTGCAGGCTGTTGTCGCCCTCGCGGGACTCCAGCACGAGCCCGGCGGGGTCCACGGTGGCGCGCACTCGGCCGGCGCAGCGCGGGCCGACGGCGGTGGCGAGGGCCGACTCGCCGGGCTGGAGCTCAGGCACAGGGACCGGGGCCTGGGGCTTGCCGTCGACGGTCAAGCGCAACGCCGACTGCGGCGATGCAGCTCTGCCCGAGTTCTGCACGGTCACCCAGTAGCGCTCACCACTGCCCTCCGCGCCTCCGTCGATCGCGGTCACCCTCAGGTTGGGCAGCGGCTCGACCGACGAGCAGACCCGCGAGCTGGACCGCCGGCGACGGACCATGCCGCCGTCCTTGCCCACCCAGCGGAAGTCCACCCGCATCCGGTACTCAAAGCCGGCGCTCAGGCCCCGCACACGCTGGCGGTGGACGAAGCGGCGCACCCCGCGCCGTGAGCGCTTCCAGCGGCTCAGCCCCGGTGCGCGGACTCGCGTGAAGCGCTCACCGGGGGCGCGCTGGAGCAGCGTGAAGCGAAGCATCATCCGCTCGGCTCTACGCACGCGCCGCATGGCGCCGCGGAAGAGCGCCTCGCGGGCCACCTCGTCGCACTCGAGCAGGCGCACCGAGGCTCCGTTGAGGGCCGTCACGGGCGCAGGCTGCGAAGCGCCCGCGACGCCGGCGCCGACAGCGCAGCACAGGAGGGCGACGAAGAAGATGTGAAAACGCACTGTCTCCAGAACAGGGCAGGGCGCGCCTAGTTGCGCTTGGTTATGTGCCCCTGTGCGCGGTCCGCGCGGCTTTGCGAGGAATGTGCCGGTGCTGGGTGTCCGGCCGCCTACCGAGCGCGGCGCGCGGCCCGGCGACGGAAGCGCTCCACGCGCCCGCCGGTGTCCACGAGCTTCTGCTTGCCCGTGTAGAACGGGTGGCAGTTCGAGCAGACCTCCACGTGCATCTCACCCTGGGTGGAACGGGTCCAGAACTCGTTGCCGCAGGTGCAGCGCACGTGCGCTGCGACGTAGTCGGGATGGAGATCCTGTTTCACCTCTACGAGTCTATTGGCGCCGGTTCAGCGCATCGCGGCGCCGGCGAAACCGCGCCTGGATGCGAGCCCAGAGGGTGGCGGGGTCGAAAGGAGCGGGCGCGGGCTGCTTCGCGCGGACCAGCTCGACCCAGCGCTCGAGGGGGAGGTCTCCGTCGATCAGGTGCGCGAGCGCCGAGGTGACGGGAGCCTGCAGGCCCGCCCGCTGTATCGCCCGGGCGAGCAGGCGCACCGTCTCGAGCGCCTCGACGGCCTGGCCCAGCCGGCCGGGTATCTCGGCGGCGGGGACCCCCTCCGAGAGCAGCTCGCCCGCGCTGCGGTTGCGCGATGTCGGGGCGAGCGCGGTGGCGACGAGGTCTCCCGTCCCGCCGCGCCCCACGAAGGTCCGGGCGCGGCCGCCGCTTGTCTCGGCCAAGGACAGCACCTCGAGGAAGATGTCCGCCGCCGCCATGCCGGCGGCGTTGAGCCCCTGCGCCTGGGTTGCCCCCACAGCCACCGCGGCGGCATTCTTGGCCACGCCCGCCAGCTCCACCCCCACCGGGTCGTCGGAGACTTCGCATACCACCCCCGAGCGCTGGAAGGCGTCGGCCACGCGGTGGGTCAGCAGCTCCGAGCGCGAGGCGCACACCAGTCCCGCCCCCGACTCCACCATCTCGCGTGCGTGCGCGGGGCCGCCGACGCAGGCCACGCGGTCGGCCCCGAACGCACGCTCGAGCTCGACCGTCGGCACGTTGCCGTCGGGCGCCACGAGGCCCTTGGCCAGCGAGACGAGGCCCGCCCGAGGGGAGACTCCCAGTGCCCCGATCTCCACTATCGCCTCCGCCAGCCCCTGCGAGGGCACGGCGAGGAAGATCAGGTCAGGGCGGCTGAACTGGTCGTCGCGCGCGCCGAGGGTACTGATCTTGAGGTCCTCCGGCAGCTCGACTCCCTGGAGGTAGCGCTCGTTCTCACGCGAGCGGCACAGGCCATCGGTCTGCTCCTCGGTGCGGCACAGCAGCGTGGTGCTCACGCCCGCGCGCTCCACCAGCACGGCGACGGCGGTCCCGAACGAGCCCGCCCCCACCACCGTGGCGCGGCGCACTCCGTCGGCGGACGGCCTGTATCGGTCGGGCAGTCGGATGGCGAGAAGCTATACCGGGAGGCGGCTCAAGTTCACGGCCACTACAAGAGCAGCTCCACTTCCACCCCAAGCCGGTGGTAGGTCGCGCCGGCGCGACGGTCGAGGCTGAGGAGCGTGGCGCCGGCCCAGCGGGCGCCAAGGGCGATCAGTCCGTCATAGACCGCGCCACCGGTGATCGCGTTGTCCGAGAGCTCAGCCACCGCCCGCGCGTAGCAAGCCGGCTCGAGGCCTATCGGCGCTCGATCGAGGAAGCGGTCGAGGTACTGATCCACCCGTGCCGGAGGCACGTGGTAGGGACCTGCGGCCGTGAGCACCGCAAAGGTCTCGGCGACGGTGTGAGCAATCAGCCGCCCTCGCCGCCGAACCGTCGACAAGGCCTCCTGAGCAGTCTCGTGAAAGACATGGGAGGAGTCGAATCCGGCGATGAGGACGGATGTGTCCGGCGCCCTCAACGCCGGGTTCGCTCGAGCAGCTCGCGGACCTGCTCCGGCCCGAACCCCGGCAGATCGGCAGTGGGCTCGGCGGCCAGCAGGCCGTGACTGGTCTCAACCAGCCCGACATCGCGAGCGGAGCGGCTGATCACGACCCGATCGTCGAGCTCTTCTATCTCGAGCTCGTCCCCCGCCCTCAACGAAAGACGGTCGCGCACCCGCTTGGGAATGACAACCCGTCCGCCACCGTCAATGGTTGTCTTCATACCATCCAAGCTACCACCAGTTCTACCCGCACCGGCTCATCGCCTGTCGTCAGGTCGGCGGGTAGCAACGCTCTACCGGAGGCGGCCAGGCGGTTGGGCACGCCGCGCCGCGACGGCTCTGCTGAAGCCCTCAGGTGTTCTGGTACAGGGGACCGTCGCCGCCCTCGGGCGTGGTCAGGCGGCCGCCCTTGGCCGTGATCGCTCCACACTGCACGCAGTTCGTGTAGTTGACGATCACGTCGACTTTGCCCTCTTCGGGCGCGTCGTCGGGGATCTCGTAGACCCCCGCCGGGCACATCCAGGCCCAGGTCTCGGCCACCTGGCGCGGGACGTCGGTCTGCACCCGGATGTGGTTGGGCGCGTCGTCGCGCGTGGCGTTGCCCGAGATGTAGACGCTCGAGAGCTTGTCGAAGATGTACTTGCCGTCGGGCTTGGGGTACCTCTCCTTGGTGTCGCCGATGAACATCTCGCGCTCGTCCTGGCGATGCCAGGGAAGGCGCACGGGGATCTTGCCCTTGGTGGCGATGAACAGGTTCACCAGCGGGCCGCCGATGAAGAAGCCCTTCGAGAACGGCTGGCGCGTGTTGCGGACCTCGTACAGCTCCCTGCCGGTCTGCGACTCCTCGATCGCGTCCTCGTAGGAGGAGAAGTCGCTCGAGCGCTCCTTCAGGCCCTTGTAGATCGCCTCGGCGGCGAGGATGCCCGAGTTGATCGAGTGGTGCACGCCCTTAAGCGCCACGGTGTCGACCATCCCCCCGGAGTCGCCGGTCAGCACGGCACCGGGCATCGAGAGCTTGGGCATGGACCAGTAACCGCCGCCGGGCAGCGCCTTCGCGCCCCAGGACACGCGCTCCCCGCCCTCGAGGATCTTCCTGACCAGCGGGTGCGTCTTGAACGTCTGCAGCAGGTCATGGCAGGAGGTGGTGGCGTCGGCGTACTCGAGATCGATGACGAAGCCGATCGACACCAGGTCGTCGCCGGTCTTCTCGTCCTTCATCGGGTAGATCCAGGTGCCGCCCACCTGGCCGTACTTGGCCGAGGTGCTCAAGGGCCACGGGCCGATGGTGTGGATCACGCGGTCGAGGGGCTCCTCGACCTTCCACACCTCCTTGACGCCGAGCTCCCAGGTCTGCGGCTCGCGATCGCGGCCCAGGTCGAACTCGCGGATCGCCGGGCCGGTCAGATGCCCCCAGCAGCCCTCGGCCAGCACGGTGGCCCTGGCCTTGATGTCGGCGCCGGGCTCGAAGTTGCCCAGCTCCTCCCCCGCCTTGCCGCGGCCCTTGTCACCCGAGCGGACGCCGGCGACTGCGCCGTCCTCCACGATCAGCTGCGCCGCCGCCGTCTCGGTGAGGATGTAGGCGCCCTGCTCCTCGGCGATCCGCTGCTGGTAGCGGGCCAGGGCCGAGACCGATACGACCTCGTTGCCGTGGTTGCGGAACGGCGGCGGTGGCGGGATGCGGATGGAGCGCTTGGAGGTGGGCGTGAGGTAGACGGCCTCCTTCCCCACCTCGCCGAAGGCGAAGCCCTCCTTGCGCCACTGCTCCCTGCTCATGTCGGGAAACAGCCGCTTCAGCGGCTCGGGGCGCATGACCGCGCCGGAGAGGTTGTGGCCGCCACAGGTCTTGGCCTTCTCGACCACCGCTACGGGCACCTCCCCGAGCTCCTCGGTGAGCTTGGGGTCGTCGGCCAGGAGCTGGAGCAGGCGGTTGGCACACGACAGGCCCGCGGTCCCGCCGCCGACTATCGCGACGCCCACCTCGATGAGCTCGTCGGGGTCGTCGAGCTCGCGCTTGATGAACTCGCCCTGGGAGTCGACGGGCGGCGGAAAGTCCGCGGGGGCGACCTTGCCGTTCACCGCCACCTGGTCAGCCGCCCTTCCTCTGCTTCACGGCCTCGGCCAGCTGGGGGACGATCTTGTTCAGGTCCCCCACGATGCCCAGATCGGAGAACTCGAAGATCGGGGCGTTGGGGTCCTTGTTGATCGCCAGGATGTTCTCCGAGGCCTGCATGCCGACCTTGTGCTGGATGGCGCCGGAGATCCCCGCGGCCAGGTAGAGCTTCGGCGCGACCGTCTTGCCGGTCTGGCCGATCTGGGCGGCGTAGGGGTACCAGCCGGCGTCCACCACGGCGCGGGTGGCGGCCACGGCTCCCCCCATGGCGTCGGCCAGGGTCTCGCACATCTCGAAGCCCTCGGCCTTGCCGAGGCCGCGGCCGCCGGCCACGAGGATGTCGGCGTCCTCGATGTTCACGTCGGCGCCGCGCTGCTCGCCGCGCTGGACCATCGTGGCCCGGGTCGAGTGCTCCTCGAGCGCGACGTCCACGTCGACGACCTCGGCCGCGGCCTCGCCGGCCTGGGCGGTGTCGAAGGCGTTCAGGCGGCCGATGATCACGCCGGGCTCGCCCACGTAGTCGACGTCGACCACCGCTGTGTCCTGGAGGATGGGCCGCTTGGCCACGAGCCTGCCGTCCTGGGCGTCGACCTCGGTCACCTCCATGGTCACGCCGGCGTTCAGCCGGGCGGCCAGGCCGGCGCCGATCTCGAAGCCGAGCAGCCCACCGCCGAACAGGGCGTAGCTGTAGCCCTCGTCGGCGATCACCTTGGCCATCGCGTCCACCACCGGTGCGCCGAGGCCCTCGGGCGCGTCGGCCCGGTAGACCCGGGTCGCCCCGTAGTTGCCGAGCGTGCCGCAGAGCACGTCGGTGAGCTCGGACGGATCCCCGACCACCACCACGCCGGCGTCGCCGCCGATCTCCTTGGCGAGCCTGGCGCCCTCGGATACGGCGCCGAGCGAGTTCCTGTTGAACGCGCCCTCGTAGTGCAGCGCGTAGGTGAGGATGCCACTCATGCCAAGAGCTTCCTTTCGTCCATCCAGGCGACGATCTTCTGGACCGTCTCCGTGGTGTCCTCGTCCTCGATGATCTCGCCTGGCTCCTTGGCGGGCGGCGGGTTGATGGCGAGGACCTTCGTGCGCGAGCCGACCTCGCCGACGCGGTCGGACTCGATGCCGGCATCGCCGGCCGACTTGGTGTCGAGTGTCTTCTTCTTCGCGCCCATGATCGCCTTGAGCGACGGGTAGCGCGGCTCGTTGATGGCGTCGCCGACCGAGATCACGGCGGGGAACTCGATCTCCACCGTGTCGTAGCCGTACTCGGCCTGGCGCTCGCAGGTGAGCTTGCCGTCCGCCACGTCCATCTTGATCACCTGGGTCAACGAGGGCATCTTCAGGTGCTCGGCCACCACGGCGCCGATCGTGTAGCACTCGCCGTCGTCTGACTGCTGGCCCAGCAGGACCAGATCGGGCGACTCGGGCTCGAGCACCTTGGCCAGGGCGTAGCCGGTGGCGCACACGTCGGAGCCGACAAGGGCCTCGTCGGTCAAATGGATCGAGCGGTCGGCGCCCAGGGAGACGGCCTTGTGCAGGGCCCGGAAGGCCGACTCGGGGCCCATGGTCACCGCCACGATCTCCTCGACGTCCACCACGCCGCCCTCCTTGACCTGCATGGCGGCCTCGATGGCGTGCGTGTCGAACGGGTTCAGGTTCTTCTCGCCGGCGCGGCTGATCCGCATGGAACCTTGGTCCATCCGCTTCTCGACGGCCGCGTCGGGCACCTCTTTGACGAGGACACAGATCTTCAAGTGAGCTCCTTCAATGGTTGCTGCATCGGTGCGAGCCGACACACATCCTACCCGTTGACTGACGAATCAGTCGGGAACGCGAGCAGTGCCGGTGTCAGGACTGCAGGCCCACCATCCCGCAGCTCAGGCTCAGGCCGCCGCGGGCTCGATCGCGACCTCGGGCTCGAAGGCGTCACGCTCGATCTCGCCCTCGCGGACCAGCAGCAGGGCGAGCGCGGCGCCCACGAGCGCCAGGATGGCCGCCACCAGCAGGATGTCGTTGAGGCCGGTCAAAAAGCCCTCGCGCGCCGCGGTCTCGACGGCGCCGCGGGCCTGCTCGGGCACCGAGCGCAGGGCGGTGTCGAGGTTGCCCGAGGCCACGGCCTCGACCAGCTGCCGCGGACGCTCTCCCGTCGCCGCCGGCGAGTTGGCCGCCAGCTCCTCGACCCTGCTCGCGCCGCGGCCGAGGAAGATGGCCCCCCACGCGGCGATGCCCACGGCCACGCCCACCTGGCGGAAGGTGTCGTTGATCCCCGAGGCCATCCCGCTCTGCTCCTTTGGGACCACCGACAACGCGACGTCGGCGATCACCGGGTTCAGCAGGCCGACGCCGACGCCCGCCACCAGGAAGCCGGCCAGCAGCGCAGTCCACTCCGCATCGGCCTTCAGGCCGGTCATCAACAGGAGGCCGAGACCCGCCAGCAGCAGGCCGCCGCCCATCAGGTAGCGCGCCTGGACCTTGCCCAACAGCGCCCCCGCCAGCGGCGCGGCGAGGAAGGAGATCACGGTGATCGGCAGGTAGCGCACACCCGCCTCGAGCGCCGACAGGCCGAGGAATCCCTGCATGAACAGGGTGAGGTAGAGGAACATCGCGAACATCGAGCCCGAGACCGCGAAGGCCGCCAGCTGGACGCCGGTGAAGGATCGGCGACCGAAGAGCCCGAGCGGGAGCATCGGCTGGGCCACCCGCCCCTCGACGGCCACGAACGCCGCCATCAGCAGCGCGGCGCCCACGAGCAGGGATACGATCAGCGTGCTGCCCCAGCCCTCGTCGTTGCCGCGCAGCAGGGCGAGCACGAGCAGGAACAGCGAGCCGCTGAAGGTGACGAGACCGGCCCAGTCGATGCGGTCGGCGTCGGGGTCGCGCGACTCACGCAAGCGCAGCTGGGTGACCGCGAGCGCCGCCAGTCCGATCGGCACGTTGATGAAGAAGATCCACTCCCATCCCAGGCCCTGGGTGAGAGCGCCTCCCACCAGCGGGCCGATGGCCACCGCGCCCCCGATCGACGCGCCGTAGACGCCCATCGCCGTGCCGCGCTCGCGCCCGGCGGGGAACTCCTGGGCGATCAGCGCCAGCGAGACGGCGAACATGACTGCGCCGCCGATGCCCTGCAGGGCGCGCGCGAGGTTGAGCGTGGTCGGGTCGGGTGCCAGGCCGCAGAGCAGGGAGGCCAAGGTGAAGACCACGAGGCCGATGGAGAACACCCGCCGGCGGCCCAGCCGATCGGCCAGCGAGCCGGCGGTGAGCACCACCGCGGCGAGCGTCAGGGCGTAGGCGTCGATGACCCACTGCAGGTCGGTGAACGAGGCCTTCAGGTCGCGCTGGATCTCGGGCAGGGCCGTGTTCACGACGGTTATGTCGAGCAGGAGCATGATCGTCGCCACGCTCACCGCCATGAGGGTCCACCACTTTCGGGCCATTGGAGGTTTCCGCTCCTTGGTCTACAATTGGTCAAGGTACCTTACCAGACGGTAAGGGCGCCTGACGTTCCCGAGCGGGGAAATGACGAAACCGCGACCCCTACTTCCCCTGTTGGCCGAGGCGAAAGAGCTCCTCGCGGACGAGCTGCACCGCCGGCTGCACGCCGAGGGCTTCGAGGAGATACGCCCGAGCCACGGCTGCGTGTTCCGTTTCATCGAGCCGGAAGGGACCCGTCTCACGGTCCTCGCCGATCACTCGGCGTTGACCAAGCAGGCCGTGGGCGAGGTGGCCGACGACCTGGAGCGCCTGGGCTACGTGGAGCGCACACCGGATCCCCAAGATGGCCGGGCCAAGCTCATCTGCCTCACCCCGCGCGGCGAGCACTCTCGCGCGGCGGCCCTGAGGATCATGGGAGACATCGAGGCCGAGTGGGCGGAGCGCTATGGCGCGGACCGCATCTCGACGATGCGCGAGCTGCTCGAAGAGCTCACCGTGCAGGCGCCGGCGCGGGCCGCCTGGTAGTGCTCGATCAGGCGGGCACGCTCTCCCGGATGTAGTCCACGATCTCCTGCACCGACGAGCCGGGGGTGAACACCTCCGCCACCCCCAGCTGCTTGAGCTCGGCGATGTCGTCCTTGGGGATCGTTCCGCCCACCACAAGCACCACGTCCTCGGCGCTCTGCTCCTTGAGCAGGCCGGCGATCTTCGGCACGAGGGTCATGTGCGCGCCGGAGAGAATCGAGAGGCCCACGGCGTTGGCGTCCTCCTGGAGCACCGTCTCCACGATCTGCTCGGCCGTCTGGTGCAGCCCGGTGTAGATGACCTCCATGCCGGCGTCGCGCAGGGCACGGGCGATGATCTTCGCGCCGCGGTCGTGGCCGTCGAGCCCGGGCTTGGCAACGACCACGCGGATCTTGCGGTCTTCGGACATGGCGCGGGGAGGATACCCGCCGCCCGAACGTCCGCGCGGTGCCCCGGCGCCTCTGGCTTCCCGCCCTGTTGGCCGCGGCGCTGGCCGGGTGCTCCACGAGGGACGAGCCCGCGGCCGACGTCGCCCCGCGCTCGAGACGGTGGTGCAGGACGACGCGCTGCTGCTTCACCGCCCTCGCGAGCGGAACGGGCCTCGGCTCGTGCGCCCCGGTGGTGGTCGACGGCGCGTGTCCGTCGAGCACCGGCGCGCCGACGGCTCCTGGACCGAGCTTGGAGGCCCGACGGCCACCGACCCCGACGGCATCCTGCGCCGCCCCGGGCTGGGTCCGGGCACCTACCGCCTGCGCTGGGATCGTCCGCGCCGGCCCCCCGCCTACTCGCTTCCCACCCGGGCACGCCAGTGGCTTCGGGGTGGGGGCCCCGGGGCCGCCCGCGTGACATGATCCTTCCAGTGGAGATCCTGCTCCCCTCCGGAGGCGACGTGGGCTCGGAGCGAGAATGAGATACCTGGTGGTCGGGGCGCTTGCGCTGGCCGGCATCGTCCTCGGAAGCTTCTTCGCCCTCAACTGGGCTCTGCACGGGACCATGGCACTCGCCTGGCTTGCCGCGGCCTTCGCCGCCCTTGGGGTCGTTGTGATCATCGCCTGCCTGCTGCTCTACGTCCTCGGGGGCGGTGACCCTGGCCCAGAGCCTCGGCGGATGCCTCTAGGTCCTCCGTCGAGGCCTCCCGACCGGGCGCAGGAGCGTGCATGGCTGAGGGAGCCGTACAGGGTCGCCCCCGTGCGCCCAGCCAGGCAAGGAGCGTCAACGTCGAGGCCCACCGAGCGCGACGCGCGTACATCCGAGCGCCGGGTCGCACTCTGATCACGGTCCTCAGCTTCGGCCCCCGGGGACGTGCGCGTCGCCCGTTTCGCCTCGGCCTGGCCTGACTTGAGCAGGGCCCCAAGCGGGTCCCGCCGCTTCATCGTTCGCCGGGCGTGTGTTCATGCCTGGGCCGCCTGCACAGCCGCGAGCCACGTCTCTGGGAAGCCCTCCGCGTCGAGGTCGACGACGACGTTCGTGAGACGCCCCTCATCAGCGCGGTCAACGCGCAGCACTTCGTCCTCACGGAGGGCGCGTAGAGGCATCCGGTCTATGACTGCGCCTGGCCAGCCGAGCGCCACTGCGCAGGCGATCGGGTCGTAGTGGAAGTTCACGAGGTCATCCGGAAGGCGCGGATGCGCGCGGCCAAGCTCGCCCATCCCTGCATCGGCGCAGTGGACCTCTGACTGCTGGTAGGGCTTGCGCCAGCGCGACATCTCGCATGAGTCAGAGGGTCGAGGCGGCCGGGCTGTGCTCCTCGCTCGAGCGCGACCTGGACCACCTGGCGAAAAGTCGTGCCGGCTTTTCAGCGCTTTGGCGAAGTCTGAAGCCCCCTCGACCGGGAAGATGGCGTCATGGATCCGGCTGAGAGCAGGGAGCCCCGGCGCTTCGTCGTGGTCGGCGGCGGCATCGGGGGCCAAACGCTGTGCGAGACCCTCCGCGAGCGCGATCCGGGGGTGCAGATCACGCTGATCTGCGGAGAGACCCATCTTCCCTACGACCGGGTGAACCTCTCCGAGCTGCTCGCCGAGGAGGCTCCGGACGGGCCCCTGGGCACCCTCCAGCTGCGTCCAGAGGAGTGGTACACCGACAACTCGATAGAGGTCCGGCTGGAGTCCTGGGTCGAGAGCGTGGACACCGACGCCCGGACGGTGAGGCTGGCCGGCGGGGACACGATCGACTACGACGGTCTGGCCCTGGCCACGGGGTCCAATCCGCTCGTCCCACCGATCGAAGGGGCGGAACTGGCTGGCGTGCACACCTACCGGGGGCCCGAGGACTGCGAGGCGATCCGGACAGCCGCCGCGGGAGCGGACCGTGCCGCGGTGATCGGGGGAGGCCTGTTGGGGCTGGAGGCCGCGCGGGGCATCCAGGCCCAGGCGTGCCCGGTGACTGTGGTGCACCTGATGGACCGGCTGATGGAGCGCCAGCTCGACGACGGCTCGGCGGAGATGCTCCTGCCGGCCATGCAGGAGCTGGGGATGGAGGTCGAGCTCGAGCGCCAGACCGAGGCGATCGTGGGGAACGGTCGGGCTGCCGGCCTGCGCTTCGATGGTGGCGATGAGCTGGCGGCCGACCTGGTGGTGATCTCGGTGGGGATCACGCCGGAGGTCTCGCTGGCAGATGCGGCCGGCATCGAGACCGCACGCGGGATCGTCGTAGACGACTGCATGCGAACGTCGGCCTCCGCCGTGGTGGCGTTGGGCGAGTGCGCCGAGCACGAAGGGGTGGTGTACGGGCTGGTCGCGCCCATCTACGAGCAGGCGCGCGTGGCGGCGAACACGCTGCTCGAGCTGGAGGGCCCCAAGTACCAGGGCTCTACCCCCTGGGCCAAGCTGAAGGTGGCCGAGATCGACCTGGTCTCGATCGGCGAGGTGAACGGCGACAGCGGCGCCGCCAGCGCCGATGCCGTCGCCCGCCACTACCGCAAGCTCTCCCTGCGGGACGGAAAGATGGCCGGAGCCATCCTGCTGGGCAACACCCGGGGCACCGAGGCACTCCTCGAGGCCGTTCGCTCAGGCGAAGAGGTCGCCGATCCTCTGGGCCGCCTGGTCGAGGCCGCGGACTCGGGGCCCGAGGACATGCCCGACACCGCGCAGGTGTGTGACTGCAACGGTGTTTTGCCCTGGCGTACTGGGACGTCCTCCTCGGCGCACAGGCGCACCTGCTCGAAGGAACCCTGGCCGCTCACTTCCTGGCGTCCGCGGGCGGGCCCACCGTCACCGGCTCGAGCTGGTTGAACTGCAGCGGGTGGACGGGGTCATTGCGCTCCAGCCACGGATCGGAGGCGGCCGCTGCGCTCTTGGCGATGCGGAAGCGCTCCATCAGTCGCCGGGACGACTCCTCGCCGAGCACCTGGCGCTCGAGCTCCTCTTGGCCCACCCGCTCGACGAAGTCGTAGGTGCGCTCCTTGAAGGCGGCGTTCTCGCGGTAGTACTGCAGGAAGACGGTGGCCACCCGCTTCGCCTCGTTTGCGCTCTTGACGGTCGCGATCACGTCGCCCTTGCGCACCGTTCCTCCGCCGGCACCCCCGACGTAGACCTGCCAGCCGCCCTCGACGGCCACGCACCCGATGTCCTTGGTGGTGGCTTCGGCGCAGTTGCGCGGACAGCCTGACACCCCGGACTTCACCTTGGCCGGGGTGTGCACGCCTTCCCACTCCTCCTCCAGCTCGATGCCGACTTTGATCGAGTCGCCCAACCCAAAGCGGCAGAAGTCGGTGCCCACGCAGCTCTTGACCTGGCGGACGGCCTTGGCGTAGGCGTGGCCGGAGGGCATCCCGATGTCCTCCCAGATCTTGGGCAGGTCCTCACGCTTGACCCCCAGCAGGTCGATGCGCTGCCCACCGGTGACCTTGATCATGCCGACCTCGTACTTGTCGGCGGCGTCGGCGATCCGGCGCAGCTGGTCGGAGTTGGTCACCCCGCCGCGCATCCGGGGAACCACCGAGAAGGTGCCGTTGTTCTGAATGTTGGCGTGCACCCGGTCGTTCACGTGGCGGGCGCTGCGCTCCTCGCGGTGGCGGTTGTCGTTGATCTCGGAGACCAGGTAGGCCAACGCGGGCTTGCACAGGCCACACTGGCGCCCGGTGCCGCAGGCCTGGGAGACCTCGCTGACCGCCTCGTGCTCGCCCTCCACGATCATCTGGGCCAGGTCCTCGCGCGTCTGCTTGCGGCACGGACACAGATAGGCGGGCTCCGAGGAGCCACCGGCGATCTGCACCAGTTCCTTGACCAGGGGCTTGCACGACCCGCAGCCCGTCCCGGCCCGGGTCACGCTCATGACCTCCTGGTTGGAGCTCAGCCCGTCCTCGGTGACGGCACGCACCACGTCGCCCTTGCAGAAGGTCGTGCGGGTGGGAGACCGCCCGCTGGCGGTCTTCAACACCGACGAGGGCTTCCGGGTGATCGACAACACGTGCACGCACATGGGCGGCACCCTGGCCGACGGCCTCGTGTCCGACGCCACGGTCGCCTGCCCCCTGCACGACCGTCGCTTCGAGCTGGCTACCGGGCGGGCGGTCGGACATGACTGCGGGGCGGTGGGCGCCTATCCCGTCGAGGTGCACGAAGGTGCTGTGTACGCCTCGGTCCCGGTGTTCGACCTGGGCGAGAGCCAAGCCGTGGTCGGCGGAGCCTCGAGCGACGACCAGGTGACGACCGGCGACGAGGAGTCGGCCGACGAGGAGGAGGCGGCCCCGGTTCAAATCGAGGAGCGTGGCGAAGGGCCCGCTGGCGAAGACGCCTCCGACTCCTTGGTCGATGACGGGGAGGCCGACGAGCTTCCCGCGGAGGCCAAGCGGCCGATCGAGGCGAAGGCCGGGCTGCGCGAGCCACAGGGCGCGCAGTCCTGACGATGCAAACGACGTCCCGCGGGACATGAGGAGCAGGCATGGCGTTCAAGACACCACCTCAGATAACCGAGCAGGCCGTCGAGACCGGGGTGATGCGCGCCGAGCAGTCGTTTGACAAGACGCTGGTCGGGGGCGTCCTCGCCGGCGCCTACATCGCCTTCGGTGCCCTACTGGCCGTGGTGGTCTCGTCGGGGCTCGATCCCAAGACCTGGGGCAACATACCCGTGCTCATCACCGGCGGAGTGTTCACCGTCGGGCTCATGCTCGTGGTGATCGCCGGAGCCGAGCTGGCCACCGGAAACATGGCCACCGTCGGGCTGGCGATGTTCAAGAAGAAGGTCTCCGTGGGCCGCTACTCACTGCACCTCGGCGTGGCGCTGGTCGGCAACCTGATCGGATCGCTGCTCGTCGCCTACTTCTTCGCCTACAAGAGCGGCATCGTGCAGATCCCCATCACCCTCGACCGGCTGGGGGCGATCGCCGAGCTCAAGGGCCACACCGAGAGCGCGGAGCAGATCTTCATCCGCGCGGTGGGCTGCAACTGGCTGGTCTGCCTGGCCGTATGGATGGCGCTCGGGGCCGAGGACATCGGCGGCAAG
>JALZII010000152.1 GCA_030860365.1 Actinomycetota bacterium | reverse complement strand
TCGACCTCTACACGGCGCCCGAGTTCAAGGAGCGCCTCGTGCAGCTGATCGAGGACGGCAAGACGCAGATCGTGGTGGACCTCTCGGCGGCCACGTTCATCGACTCCACCACGCTCGGCGTGCTGGTCGGCGGCGTCAAGCGCCTGCGCCCCGCGGGCGGCACGCTGGCCCTCGTCTGCAGCGATCAGAACATCACCAAGATCTTCGAGATCACGGGCCTGGATCGGGTGTTCGGAATCCACGAGACGCGCGACCAGGCGCTCTCCTCGGCTCGAGCCGCCGACTAAACTGCCCCCTCCGCGGGGCCGTTAGCTCAACTGGTAGAGCAGGAGACTCTTAATCTCAAGGTTGAAGGTTCGAGTCCTTCACGGCCCATAGGCCCGTAGCGTGTCCGAGACCCTCCCCAGCTCGCCGGGTCCCCGCGAGCTTGCCTGCTTCGACGGCCACATCGCGCCGGCCGGGGAGACCCGCATCGAGATCACCGACGACGGCTTCCTGCGCGGCGACGGGGCGTTCGAGGTGGTCCGGGTCTACGGCGGGACCCCATTCGCCCTGGACGAGCACCTCGACCGGATGGAGCGCTCGGCGGCCAACCTGCGACTGGGCGGCGTGCCTCGGCTCGAGCTGGAGGCCGAGGCCCAGCAGGTCCTGCGCGAGCGCGGCGGCCCGGACTTCGACGGCTGCCTGAGGATCGTGCTCACCCGCGGTGGCCGCCGGCTGCTGGTCACCGAGCCGCTGCCGCCGCCGATCGAGCGGCCCCGGCTGGGCTTCGTGACCTACGCCCCGACTCGGGTGCTCGACGGGGTCAAGTCGCTCTCGTATGCGGCCAACATGCTCTGCGGGCGGCTGGCTCGGGAACGGGGCTTCGACGAGGCGCTGATGGTCACCCCCCACGGCCGGGTGGTCGAGGCGCCGACGGCCTCGATTTTCTGGGTCGACGGGGGCGGCACGCTGCGCACGCCGCCGCTGGAGGACCACATCCTCGCCTCGATCACCCGCGACCGGGTGATGAGCCTGGTCGAAGTCCACGAGACGGCGGTCACGGCCGAGGAGATCAAGGATGCGCGCGAGGCCTTCTTGGCCTCGACCACCCGCGAGGTGCAGGCCGTCGGAGCGATCGAGGACCGCGAGCTCCCCCACACCGGCGAGCTCACGAAGCAAGCCGCGATGGCGCTCAGGGCGCAGATCGAGTCAGAGCTGCGTTAGCTCTCCTCGGAAGTCTCGGCGTCGTGGGTCGTACGGTCGACCTGGTAGCGCACGAACCAGGCCACATGGCGCACGGCGTCGAAACCCAGTGACAGAGCACCGAGCGTCCCCCCGACGAGCTTGTTGACCAGGCGCATGCGCATCGTGACCATAATCGGCAACCGGCCGCAGTTCGTAAAAGCGGCCTCCGTGTCACGTCAGCTGCGCCGCTCGGCGCAGGAGCTGATCGTCCACACCGGCCAGCACTATGACGACGAGCTCTCGGGAGTGTTCTTCGACGAGCTGGGCGTGCCGGCGCCCGACCGCGAGCTCGGGGCGGGGTCGGGCACGAACACCGCGCAGACGGCCCGCATACTTGCCGCGCTCGAACCGGTGCTCAGTGAGCTGGGGCCCGACATGGCGCTGGTCTACGGCGACACCAACTCGACCTTGGCCGGAACGTTGGCCGCGGCACAGGCGGGGATCGCGGTGGGGCACGTCGAGGCCGGCATGCGCTCGTTCGACCGCTCGATGCCCGAGGAGCTCAACCGGGTGCTCTGCGACCACGCGAGCGACCTGCTCCTGTGCTCGACCGAGACCGCGATGGAGAACCTCGGGGCCGAGCGCGCCGCCGGGGAGCGCCACCTCGTGGGCGACGTGATGGCAGACGTGCTGCTGGCCTTCCGCGGCCTGGCGCAGGAGCGCTCCACGGCGCTGACCGACCACGGCGTGGAGCCGGGGGGGTTCGTGCTCGCCACTGCTCATCGGGCGGGCAACGTGGACGACCCCCGGCGGCTGAGGCGGCTGGTCGAGCTGCTCGCGGCGGTGCCGGGGCCCGTCGTGTTCCCGCTGCACCCGCGCACGCGGGCTCGCCTGGAGGCGGCCGGCCTGCTCGGACGCCTGGAGGGGGCGAAGGGCGTCAGGCTGACCGCCCCTCTGGGCTACCTCGACTTCATCCGCCTGGCCGGGGCGGCCCGGGCAGTGCTCACCGACTCGGGCGGGGTCCAGAAGGAGGCCTACCTGCTCGAGGTGCCCTGCGTGACCATGCGCCCCAGCACCGAGTGGGTGGAGACCGTCGAGGCGGGCTGGAACGTGCTGGTCGATCTCGACACAGACGCCGCGCTGGCCGCGCTGGAGCGGCCCCGCCCCTCGGGCCCGCGGCCCGAGCTCTACGGCGGCGGCCACGCGGCCGAGCGGGTCTGTGACCTCGTCGCGGCCTACACTGAGCGCCGATGAAGGCCGGGATCATCGGCCTCGGATACGTCGGCCTGCCGCTGGCCGTGGCGTTCGCCGAGGAGGGCCACGAGGTGGTCTGCGTGGACACCGACCAGCGCAAGCTGGCGGCGCTCGGGCGCGGCGAGAGCTACATCGAGGACATCTCCTCGCAGCGCCTGGAGGCGGTGTACGGGCGCCTTCACCCCAGCACCCGCTACGCAGACCTCGCCGCCGTGGAGGTCGTGGTGATCGCCGTCCCCACCCCGCTGACGGAGAACCGCGAGCCCGACCTGGGGCCGCTGGTGGGAGCGGCCACCTCGCTGGCCGGCGTGCTGCAGCAGGGCCAGCTGGTCCTGCTCGAGTCCACCACCTATCCCGGCACCACGCGCGAGCGTCTGGTGCCGTTGCTCGAGGAGTCCGGCCTGGCCGCCGGGCGCGACTTCCACGTGGCCTTCTCGCCCGAGCGCATCGACCCCGGTCGCACCGACTGGACGCTTCGCAACACCCCCAAGGTGGTCGGCGGCCTGACCGACGCCTGCCGCGAGCGCGCCGTGGTCTTCTACCGCGAGGTCTGCGACGACATCGTCGAGGTGGCCGCGCTCGAGTCAGCCGAGCTGACCAAGCTGCTCGAGAACGTGTTTCGCTCGGTGAACATCGCCCTGGTCAACGAGCTGGCCATCCTCTGCGACCGCATGGGCATCGACATCTGGGAGGTGGTCGAGGCCGCCAAGACCAAGCCGTATGGCTTCATGTCCTTTCGCCCCGGCCCGGGCATGGGCGGCCACTGCCTGCCTGTCGACCCCTTCTACCTCGCCTGGAAGGCGCGCGAGTACGACATGCCCACGGCCTTCGTCGAGCTCGCGGGCGAGGTCAACCAGAAGATGCCCTACTTCTGCGTGGAGAAGGTGGCAAAAGCCCTCAACAGCCACGCGAAGGCGGTGCGTGGCTCGCGGGTGGCCATCTTGGGCGTCTCCTACAAGCCCGGGGTGGGGGACCTGCGCGAGTCCCCGGCCCTGAAGATCATGCGTCTGCTCGCCGAGGACGGCGCCGAGCTCGTCTATCACGACGAGACGGTGCCCGAGCTGGGCGACTTCGGCCTGCGCTCCCAGCCGCTGGAGTGCGCGCTCGAGGGCGCAGACGTCGTGGTGATCGTGACCGCGCACCCCGGACTGGACGTCGACCTGGTCGTCTCCACCGCGCCGTTGGTCGTCGACTTCCGCGGCGTGACCCGCGGCAGGCAGGCGCCCAACCTCGTGCGACTGTGAACGACCGCCCAAGGACAACGACCTTGATCGGCAGCACGGCGTGAGGGACCGACGAAGGACGATGACCTTGGTCGGCAGCACGGCGTGAGCGCGGTGAGCGTCGGCGTGGTGGGCCTCGGCTACTGGGGGCCGAACCTCGCTCGCAACTTCGACCGCCTGCCCGAGGCCGAGCTGCGCTGGATCTGCGACGCCGCCCAGGAGCGCCGCGAGCGCTGGGCGCCGAGCTTCACCGGCGCACGGGCCACCGGCGAGCTCGACGAGCTGCTCGGCGACCCGTCGCTGGACGCCGTGGTCCTGGCCACCCACGTGCCCACCCACGCCGACCTGGCCGTACGGGTGCTCGAGGCGGGAAAGCACTGCTTCGTGGAGAAGCCGCTGGCTCAGTCGTCCGCGGACGCCGAGCGTGTGGTGGAGGCGGCCGAGGCGGCGGGAGCCGTGCTGATGGTCGGGCACCTGCTCGAATACCACCCGGGCGTCGAGAAGCTGCGCGAGCTCGTCGGCGGCGGGGAGCTCGGCGACGTTCGCTACCTCTACTCGAACCGGCTCAACCTCGGCCAGCTGCGCGCCGACGAGAACGCGCTCTGGTCGCTGGGGGCCCACGACGTCTCGGTGATGCTGCGTCTGGTGGACGAGGATCCCGTCGAGTGCCGCGCGGTGGGCGAGAGCTACATGCGCCCCGGGGTGCAGGACGTCGTGTTCGGCTACCTGCGCTTTGCGTCGGGCGTCGCGGCCCACCTGCACCTCTCCTGGCTCGACCCGCACAAGGAGCGGCGCTTCACGGTCGTCGGCTCCAAGCAGATGGCCGCCTTCGACGACATGGAGCTGGACGAGAAGGTCAAGGTCTACGACAAGGGCTTCGACCAGAGCTTCGAGTCCTACGGGGAGTACATCGCGCGCTCGGGCGGCGTGATGAGCCCGAGCATCTCCAACGAGGAGCCGCTGCGCATCGAGTGCCGCCACTTCCTCGAGCGGGTCCGCGACGGGGGCGAACCGCGATCGGGCGCCCGCAGCGGCCTCCGCGTGGTGCGTGTGCTCGAGGCACTCCAGGAGAGCCTGGACCGGAGCTCACGTGCTGCAGCCCTCTGACCGCGCCCCGGGGCTGCTCCTTGGCGAGGGCGTGGTGCTGCCCGACGACGTCGAGCTCGGGGGCAACGTGGTCATCCACGCAGGCGTGCGGCTGGGCGAGGGGGTGAGGGTGCAGGACGGCGCGATCCTGGGGAAGCCGCTGGCGCTCGGACCACACTCGACGGCGCCGCGCGAGGCTCCCTCCGAGCTGGTGGTGGGCGAGGGCGCGACGGTGTGCGCCGGGGCCGTGCTGGTGGCCGGTGTCTCGATCGGTCCCGGGTCGGTGGTGGCCGACCAGGCGCACGTGCGCGAACGCGCTTCGGTGGGGGCCGGGAGCGTCGTCGGTCGCGGCTCGGCCGTGGACAACGACGTGATCGTCGGCGACCGCGTGCGCGTTCAGACCGGCTGCTATCTCACCGCCTACTCGACGGTCGAGGACGACGTGTTCGTGGCCCCGGGCGTGACGCTCACCAACGACGACACGATGGGCCGGCACGCCCCCGGGCACCAGCTCAAGGGCGCCACCCTGCGCCGCGCCTGCCGGGTGGGCGCGGGCGCGGTGCTCGTGCCGGGCGTGGAGGTGGGCGAGGAGGCCTTCGTGGCCGCCGGGGCGGTGGTCACGCGCGACGTTCCGGAGCGCGCAGTGGTCATCGGGGTGCCCGCCCGTCACGTGCGAGACGTGGGCGACGAGGATCTCCTGGAGCGTTTCGCGTGACGCACCGTGGACTGCAGGTGGGCCGCGGGACCGTGGCGCTCGGCGTGCTCGCGGCCGCGACGACGGGTGCCGTGGTGGCCTCCGAGGTCGCGCGCGTCTGGCGCCGGGGGTCGGCCCCGCTGCCCGCCGAGACCGACGACCTCGTGGGTGCCGCCGAGGAGGTGGTGGCCGAGACCGCGGAGGTGGTCGTGGCCGGCTACCGGGAGGTCTCGACGCGCGAGAACGCGATCTTCAACCTGCTCACGGCGTTCGTGACGACCTTCATCACCGCGCGCGGGGTGACCTCGCTGCTGCGCTCGCGGTCGTCGGTCGGGCCGTTTCGCGACCTGAGGTTCGGGCGGCGCCACATCCACCACTTCGTGCCGGGGATCGTGCTCGCCTTCGTAGCCGGGGCGGCGGCGATCGTCACCCGCGACGAGTCGCTCGAGCCCAAGCTCGCCATCGCCTTCGGGGCGGGGATGGGACTGACGCTGGACGAGTCCGCGCTGCTGCTCGAGCTCGACGACGTCTACTGGTCCGAGCAGGGGATCATCAGCGTGCAGATCGGCCTGGCTACGACGGCGCTGCTCGGGGCGCTGGCGCTCGGCCTGCGGTTCCTGCGCCGGGGCGAGCAGGAGGTCCTCCCGCCACCAGCGGCCGGAGAGTGAGCGGGCCGGAGCCGCCCGGAGGCTGGCACAGGCTGTGGCGGGACCTGGACATCCTGCGGCGGCGGGTGGGCCTCGAGCCGATGCCGGTCACGGGCTACGTGCTCGGGCTTCGACGCGCCGGGCACCACGGGCGAGACATCGCAGTCGGGCTGGCGGTGCTCGCGCTGTATCTCGTTCTGTTTGGGCTGCTCGTCGTTGGTTTGGTGGTGCTGGCCTCTACCGATTAACCGCGAATACTTCCCACCGGCTGTAAGGTGCGCCACATGGAGCGCACCGGGCCCCCCTACGGAGACGATCCCAGCGGCGAACGGCCGCCGGACCAGGGGCCGCAGAGCTCTGGCCCCCAGTCGCCGAGCGGGCCGCAGTTGCCTTCAGGCCCGCAGAGCCCCGGAGGGCCGCAGCCCCCGCCGCCGCAGAGCCCCCAGTCGCCTCCCGGCCCGTCGCCCGGGCCCCGGTCGCCCGAGGCGCCGCAAAGGCCGCCGGCGTACCCGACTGCTCCGCAGTCGCCGGGCGGCGTGCAGCTGCCCGGGGGTTACTCCGGTCCCACCCCCCCCGGGGGCTGGCAGCAGCCGATCGCCTCCACCACCGGGGCCGAGCCCAACCACGGCAAGAAGTTCGGCATCGGGCGGGCCTGGGGCTTCACGATCCTGAGCTTCGGTCTCTGGGGCTACTACTGGTTCTACGTCACGCGCAAGCAGGTGGACCAGGAGCTCGGTGGGCACCGCGACGACGCGCTGCTGCACACCCTTGGGCTCCTGGTCCCTATCCTGAACTTCTTCGTCGTCTACTGGTTGTGGCGGGATATCAGCCTCGTGCGTGGCCGAGCCGGGTTGTCGGAGTTCTCGGCCGGCGGCTATCTGGCGGGGCTCATAATCGGAGCCTTCTTCGCGGTAGGCGTGCCGCTCTTCTACACCCTGGTGCTCAGCAAGCTGAACGAGTACTGGGACAGAAGGGCCGGTGGAGTGGCTCCTGACCATCCGGTGACGACCGCGGAGAAGGTGGTCGTGGGCATCGGAGTTGCGCTGTTCCTGCTCTTCCTGGTGTTCATCATCATCGTGGTCATCATTGGCGTCGCGGCGAACTCGGGAAGTTCGACCTTCTAGAACGGGACGGGCCCCGTACCGGGCGGGAGCCCTCGGGCCACACCGGCATTAGAGTGGCCGCCATCGAACGCACCGGACCCCCTTACGAGGACGATCCCAGCCGCGACCGGCCGCCCGACCAGGGTCCGCAGAGCCCTCAGTCACCGGCGGGGCCCCAGAGTCCGGGTCCAGGGCCGCAGAGCCAGCCGGCACCGCAATACCCGGGCGGCCCCCAAGTCCCCGCGGGACCGCAGAGCCCGCCCGGCCCTCCGAGCCCGTCCGGCTTTCCGCCGCCACCACCACCTGGGCCCGGCCGGCCGCCGATAGGACCGCAGGCGCCCGGTGGTCCCCAGACCCCGGGGGGCTATGGCGGGCCTATGCCGCCCGGGGGTTGGCAGCAGCCCGTGTCGTTCGGTTCGAGCTCTGGTCAGCCGGCCAGCTGGGGCCATCGCCTCGGCGCGACCCTGATCGACTTTCTCCTGTACCTCGTGACCTCTGTCATCGTCGGCCTCATCGTCGGCTTCATCCTCGGCATCGGCTTCGCGGCATCCGGGGGGACTGACGGCGGGGGCTTCACAATTGCGGCCAATGTCGTCGGAGTTGTGATCGGGTTCGTCATCTACTCCGTGTACACGGGCATCCTGATGACCCGTCAGGGTCCGCAAAACGGCCAAACGGTCGGCAAGCAGGCGCTCGGCATCCGCGTGGTCCGGACGGACGGCCACCCCATCACTCTTGGGACGGTTGCGGTGCGCCACTGGCTGATGAAGTTCATCGTCTTCGGCTACCTGGCGATCCTCACCCTCTACATCGCCACGCTCCTCAACTACCTCTGGCCGCTGTGGGACGACGAGAACCGGACCTTCCACGACATGGCCGCCTCCACCCGCGAGGTAATGGCGTAGGCCGCGCTCAGAAGGCGGCCGGGCGCAGGAGCTCGGCCGCCCCTGTCCAGATGATCTCCTCGCGGGCCGGGCCCACGCCGACCATTACGACGGGGATGCCGAGGAAGTCGCTGATGTAGTTGAGGTAGGCCCGCGCGTTCTCGGGGAGGTCGTCGTACGAGCGCGCGGCGCTGATGTCCTCGTCCCAGCCGGGGAGGCTGTCGTACTCCCCATGGGCCTTGTGCAGCACCGACTGGTGGTAGGGGAACGCCTCGAAGCTGGCCTCGTCGGGCGCGGTATAGCGGGTGCCGACGCTGATCGGGTCGATCCCGGTGAGCACGTCGAGCTTGGTGACCACCAACCCGGTGAGCCCGTTCACACGCGCCGCGTAGCGCAGAGCGACGAGATCGAGCCAGCCCGTGCGCCGCGGACGGCCCGTGGTGGTGCCGAACTCGCCCCCCGCGGCGCGGATCTCCTCGCCCAGCGCGCCGTCCAGCTCGGTTGGGAAGGGGCCCGCGCCCACCCGCGTGGCGTAGGCCTTGGCAATGCCCCAGACGTGATCGATGTCGGTTGGCCCCACCCCCGCGCCCACGCACGCCGCCCCCGCCACCGGGTTCGAGGAGGTCACGAAGGGATAGGTGCCGTGGTCGATGTCGAGCATGGTGCCCTGTGCGCCCTCGAAGATCACGAGGCCGTCGTTCTCGAGCACGCGCCAGGCGATCGGCGCGGTGTCGGCGATGTGGGGCTCGAGGCGAGCGCCGTAGGTCCGGTACTGCTCGGTCATCGCGTGGAGGTCGAGCATCGGATCCTTGGCGAAAGGCCGCAGGGAGAGCCGCTTGGGCTCCATCGCCGCGTTGATCTTCTGCTTGAGGATCTTCTCGTCGAGCAGATCCTGGACCCGGATGCCCAGCCGGGCCGCCTTGTCGGCATAGCAGGGGCCGATGCCCCGGCGTGTGGTTCCGATCTTCTGCTGGCCGAGTCTGGCCTCGCCGGCTTGGTCGAGCAGCAGGTGGTAGGGCATGATCAGGTGGGCGTTGGCCGAGACCTTCAGCCCTCCGATGTCCAGCCCCCGGCGCCGCAGCGCGTCGAGCTCCTCGGTGAGGACCTGGGGGTCCACCACGACCCCGTTGCCGATCGCGCAGACCTTTCCGGGGTAGAGGATTCCCGACGGGACGAGGTGGAACTTGAACACCTCCCCGTCGCGCACGATGGTGTGGCCGGCGTTGTTGCCGCCCTGGAAGCGCACGACCGCATCGGCCTGCTCGGCGATCAGGTCGACCACCTTGCCCTTGCCCTCGTCGCCCCACTGAGCGCCGACTATCACGAGTCCCGGCATAGCCGTCCGAGTCTAGGCGTGCAGTGGGGCTAGAGATCGAGCGTGCGGTGCTCGGCCGAGATCGAACGGTCCGGTGCTCGGCCGGCCAACGCCCGGCCTGCGCTCCTCCGCAGATGGACAGAGCGAGCGGTGCTCGGCCGGCCAACGCCCGGCCTGCGCTCCTCCGCTAGAAGCCTGCGTTGGCGATGCGCAGGTCGGGGCCGAACATCATCAGCGGCTCGTCGCAGATCTCGATCAGGCGCGACACCGTCCTGGATCCGACGGCCTGCCTCATCTGCGTCACCGGGTCGGTCTTCCCAGTGACCATGACCGAGCCGAGCTCGCCGGCGACCTTCTCGAGGCGCGACACGAGCCGCTCGAGCTCAGCGGCGGACAGGTCGGAGAGCCGCGCCGCGCGCAGCCGCTCGATCTGCTCGCGCAGCGTCGCCAGGGTCACGTCGCGGTGTGGGTCGGGCGAGTTGGAGGTCGCGAGGATCGCGCGGCCGTCCTGCCAACGCTCGTTAACGAGGGAGTAGAGCTGCTCGAGCACCCAGTCGGTGTGCTTCTCGGCGCCGAGGTCGTCGAGCACCAGCAGGTCCACGCTCGCGAGCTGCCGGGAGAGGGCATCGTAGGAGGCATCGGAGTCCGGGTTGTAGGTCGCGCGCAGCTCGGCCAGCAGCTGGGGGACCGAATAGATCGCCACCGAGCGTCCCACCTCCCCGGCGGCCCTGGCGATCAGCATCGCCAGCGAGGTCTTCCCGGTGCCCACGTCGCCGTGGATCCACAGACCTCGGCCTTCGTCCAGGTTCTTGGCGATCGTGCGGACGTAATGGCGCACGCCCCGAAGCAGTGAGGGGTCGAGATCGCAGATCGGCCGGCGATCGAAGGAGACCCCGCGATACCTCTTGGGGATCCCTCTCCCCACCTGTCGCCCGACCGAAGCTTTGATCAGCCGCTCGGCGCACTCGCAGCGCCTGGCGTCGCCTTCTTGGTCCACCAGCCAGCCGGTCCCCTCGCAGAGGCCGAGGGGGCAGCCCGCATCGACCTCGTCGGCGACGGAGCGCAGCGCCATCAGCCGCGCCCGTTGGAGCCGGGAGGCGGCCCACCGGACGCCGAGCGTGCGAGGTTGTTGAACTTGGGGTGCTCCTTGAGGAAGGCCAGGGAGACCTCGCCGATCGGGCCATTTCGGTGCTTGGACACGATCACGTCGGCCTCGCCCCGGCGCTCGGACTCGTCGTCGTAGTACTCCTCGCGGTAGAGGAACATGACCAGGTCTGCGTCCTGCTCGATCTGGCCTGAGTTGTGTGAGACGACGCCGTCCGCGAGCCAGCACGCGGGTCCCGGCACGGTGAGGTCGAAGACATCCTCCTCACCGTCTGGCTCCACGGACACCACTCGGTCCCAGAAGAGGTCGTCCTCCGAGTGACGAGCCAGCGCCGGGTCCCCCAGCGCGGTTGCGTGACTGTCGATGATGGCGCGAGAGGGCGCGAAGTTGAAGTGGGCCGCGCCGCCGAACGCGGTCCCGCGTAGCCCCGCCATCGCCCGCGTCGTGATGCCGCGGGCTTGCGTGGCGGCTCGCACGTCGGTCCACACCGCCGGAAGGGTGTCCACGTTTGTGGACGCGGCGACGGCTTCCAGCCCGGTGCTCAGCTTGAGAGCCTGCGGGCGCCGCTCCCCGAAGGCGCCCACCATCTCCAGGAAGCGCTTCTGCTCCCTTGTCCCCGAAACGACTACGTGGTGCAGGTCCTTGCCTGAGGGCTGCGCTGTGACCACCAGCCGAGCCACGATGCCAAGCCGCAAGAGCAAGGCCGCCACATCGCCGGCGAGGCCACGGCTGGCTGTGGTGAACGCCACGCGCCTGTCCCGACGCCCGTTCGGTCGCCTGCCGGACCAGATGGAGCCGTCGGTGGCCCACAGATGCCGAATCAGCAACGCAATCTGGCCGTTGCTGAGACGGAATGCCTCAGCCGGCACCCGCTTCTCCGTCGAGCGTTGATCCCAGATCCCCAGCTCGCGGAGCCAGAGCCCCAGACCGGCAGGGTGCCGGCGATCCCCGTTGCCGGCGATCACGAGCTGGTGCCAGTTGCCCCCGCCCTCGTGGCGGCTCACGCGCGATCCGAACTCGCGCTGCGCCGCCAGCGCGACGGCCCTACTGCTCTCCTCACAGCCTGTGGTGTAATGCAGTGGCTGACGAGTGAGGTAGCTGCCGTCGCCGATCAGGTGACCGAGCAGGACGACCCGGTCATCAGCCCAGCGGATCGCCCCCGCGGGCGGGGGGACCGTCCTCGCCAGGCAGACTCGGTCACCGGCAGACAGATCGCCGAGCCGAGCCCAGCCGGTCCCCGTGCGCACCCGGTGTCGCGCGGTTCCTCGAAGAAAGCGACCAGAGCTCAAACGCATGCGCAAGACCGGTCTTCGACCGACGCGCCACACCTTGTCGCTGCCGGTGGCGACCACCTGGTCGGCGGAGTCGACGGCGAGGACCTCAGGCGCCGAGCCCACCAGCTCATCGATCGGAACGCGGCGGCCATCGGCGAGCATGACCAGCGTGTCCCCGGTCACACACTCTCTGAGGTCCGAGAGCATCGGCTTCGGCGGGTTGCGCGACTCGACCGCACGCGAGAGCTGGGAGACGGCGATCACGGGGATGCTCAGCTCGCGGGCGAGAATCTTCAGCCCACGGCTCATCTGGCCCACCTGCTCGACCCGGCTGTCGGCGCTCGGGTCGGCTCGAAGCAGCTGCAGGTAGTCGACGATGAGCAGCCCGAGCGGATTCTGCGAGTGCAGCCGCCTGGCCTTCGCCCGGATCTCGAGCACGCCGATGTCGCTCGAGTCGTCCACGTAGATGGGCGCCTTCGAGAGCTTGTCGCTGGCCTGCATCACCTTGGGCCAGCGGTCGGCCTTCACGTGGCCGCGGCGAAGGTCCTTGCCGTTGAGCTTGGCCTGGGAGGCGAGGAAGCGCTGCGCGAGCTCGGCCTCGGCCATCTCCAGCGAGAACAGGGCCACTGCCTTGCCCTTGTCCACGGCGGCGTTCTCGGCGATGTTGGTGACGAAGGCCGACTTGCCCATGGCCGGACGCGCTGCCACCACGATCAGGTTGCCGGGCTGAAAGCCGCCCGTGATGTCGTCGAGATCCCGAAAGCCCGAGGGGGTGCCGGTGAAGTGGATGCCCTCGCGCGAGAGGCGCTCGAGGCGGTCGACCTCCTCGTCGAGCACCTCCTCGAGCGACTTCATCTCGCCCGACCCCTCCTCGTGGCCGACCTTGAACAGCGCGGCTTCGGCTTTCTCGACCAGTGTCTGGGCGTCGCCCGAGTGGGTGAACACCTGATCCTGGATCTCCCGCGCGGTCGTGAGCAGACGCCGGCGCATGGCGTGCTGCTTGACGATCCGCGCGTAGTGGTGGACGTTGCCCGCCGCTATGACCTCGCTGGGGAGCAGGTGCACGTAGTCGGTCCCGCCGGCCTCCTCGAGCTCACCGGTGCGCTCGAGGTCGTCGCACACCGTCAGGGCATCGACCGCCTCGGGCTCGGCCTTCTCCTTGAGGCGCATCATCGCCCGGAAGATCAGGGCATGGCGCGGCCGGTAGAAGTGCTCGGGGCGCAGCCCGACCTCCAGCAGCAGCCCGTCCAGGGCCTGCTCGGTCAGCATGATCGAGCCGAGCACCGACGCCTCGGCCTCGAGGTTCTGGGGCGGAACGGTGCCGTTGGCCGCCATCAGAGCCCGCCCCCGAGCCCTGGGCGCGCCCCCGCAGTGTCTGCGCGGGCTACTCGGCGGTGACGATCGTCTTGATCTGAGAGGTGACGCCTTCGGCGATCTCCACCTCGACCATGTGCGTGCCCGTCGACTTGATGGGCTCGCGCAGCAGCACCTTGCGGCGATCCAGCCTGAGGTCCCGGGCCTGTCGGATCGCGTCGACCACGTCCTGGGCGGTGACCGACCCGAACAGCCTGCCGTCGTCCCCGGCCTGGTGGGCGATTGTCAGCACCGTGCGCTTGAGCAGCGCCGCGGTGTCCTGAGCCTTCTGCGCCGCCTCGGTCGCCGCCCGCTCCTCGCGCTCGCGGCGCCGGTGAGACTCCGCGATCGAGGCGGGGGTGGCGGCCTGGGCCAACTTCCGAGGCGCCAGGTAGTTGCGCAGATAGCCCGCGGCGACGTCCACGACGTCCCCGCGATCGCCGAGCGCCTCGACCTCTTGAAGGAGGATGGCCTGGGCCATTATCTAGATGATGCGAAAACCGAGAAGGCCGAGGACGCAGGGAGAGATGCGTGCATGGCACGTGAGAGACCGAGGACGCCAGTTGGTCGGTGTTGTCGGGGCGGAGCCCCGAGCTTGCAGCCTCATCTATCGCTGACGTACGGGAGGAAGCCGAGCTCGCGGGCGCGTTTGACCGCGCGGGCGAGCTGGACCTGATGGCGCCGGCAGGAGCCGGTGACACGAGCGGAGCGGATCTTGCCCTTGTCGCTGACCGCCCGCCGGAGGGCGCCGATGTCCTTGTAGTCGATGATGTCCGTCTTCTCGCGGCAGAACGGGCACGACTTGCGCCGCCCCCCGGTCGCCGGCCCGCGCTTTTCGCGCCGGCGGCGGTCCCGCACGTCTCCCCGTTGCTTCGCCATGAGGCAGGCGAGTCTAGTGCACGCGACTGCGAACTCGGTCGCGAATCGCCGCCGAAACCGGCCGCGATCGCAGGGGAGTGCACCGACGATGACAAGATCGCCCTCTCCGCCGCCGGCCTGTCCTGAGAACCCCTAGAAGGGGATGTCGTCGTCCGCCGGGGTGCCGCTCGCGGCGCCCGCCGTCTCGAAGTCCGCCGTGTCCGCGGGAACGTCGCTCTGCGGGGTAAAACGAGAGCCTCCGCCGCCGTTCTCGCCGCCGTCGCGCGAGCCCAGGAACTGCACCGAGTCGGCGACGATGTCGATCGCCTGGCGCTTGTTGCCGTTGGGATCATCCCACTCGCGCCACTCCAGGCGGCCGTCCACGGCCACCGGTCGGCCCTTCTGCAGATAGGTGGCGCAGTTCTCGCCCTGCGCGCCCCACACGGTGACGTCAAAGTAGTTCGGCTTGTCGATCCACTCGCCGGAGGCGTCGCGGCGGCGCGTGTTGCAGGCGAGGCGAAGGCTGCAGACCGGCGTGCCGCTGCCCGTCGTGCGCAGCTCGGGATCGCGAGTGAGGTTGCCGGTCAGCACGACGCGGTTGATGTTGGTGGCTGCCATTGGGTGCTCCTTGTCTTCTCGGCGGACGGTCGCGGGAGTCCGGCCGACTGTAGCGGTGGGGTCACCCGGAAAAGGGGCCCCGCGAGCCGAAGTTCCAGCAAAGTCGGAGAGCTTTCGCAGTCCTGTTGCAATCGGGGCTGGCGAGTCGCTCGCGGAGGGCGGGGGGCGCTTCACCCGCGCCTGAGCCGACGAAGCTGGTGGCGCTCCGCCGCCCTCGCCGCCGCAGCGGTCGCTCGTCTCGCCTCAGCGACGCGCGGGCGCGTCGGCCGCCGCACGCGCGGCCACCGGCGAAGGGG
>JALZII010000129.1 GCA_030860365.1 Actinomycetota bacterium | reverse complement strand
CGCGCGGAGTCGATGAACTCCGCCAGGTTGTCGAGATCCGCCTCCTCGTTTCCGAAGGACCTGTTTCTCCCCACGCTCAGGTCCCGGGGGTCGACCTCGACCGCGTGAGTGCCGGCCTCAGCGCCAGGCGGGAGCGACGGGCTGACCACGGTCTGGCCGGCGAAGGCCATCGTGTTCGAGCTCGCGGTCGACTTCGCGCTCGTGTTGAACGGCAGCCGCAGCGGTTGGAGGCGAAATCGCTGCTTCTTGCTCGTTCGCTCGTTCGTGCTCAGGTCGCCGTCCGGCATCAGCCAGCCCTGAGCCCGAAGGTCCTTGCCGCTCGTGCCGCCCGGCCCGGTACAGGATGAGATCGATGAGCAGCGACTGCGAATGACCGACCCGGTTCCCAGGGGCGTGCTGGGAATCCCGACGATGACGAGCTGCTGGTCCGATTTGTTCAGGTCGTCCGCGGACAGCGGGTTCACGCCGATCTTGCCGAGCGCCGCGTTGAACTCGTCGTACTGGGAAACGTCGAGGCTTTGCCGGTTCGGCGGCAGGGTGATGACGACCAGTTCCTCGAGGCCGGCGTTGTCGAGGTCGTCGGAAAGGCTGGCGAGCGAGTTGTCGCCGCTTCCGCAGCACCAGGAGCTGCCCGTCTTGCTCCGGGTGAGGCCCGCGCGATCGACCATCAGCCACTGGAGCGACGCCCCGGGCCCCGGGTGGTGGTAGAAGAACGCGCCCCCGAATTGGATCCCCCTCGGCTCGACCGCGGCCGCGTTGGCCGAGAAGGGGACCAGCCCCGTCGACGGGCCCACGGTGACCGCTACGTGGTCCACCGTGGCTCCGACGCGAGCGGCCGACGCGCGCCCGGGCTTGCGCTCGGAGACCCGCACCCGCGCCAGGTAGCGCCCGGGGCGGTCGGGCACGAGCAGCGGATTCGCCGCGGTGCGGCCCCTGATGCGCGCGCGAGAGCGCCTGGGCCGCCGCACGAGCGTCCAGCGATAGCGCAGCCGCCCGCCGCGCGCTGCGCGGTGGCGGCCACCGAGACGCAGCCGATACTTCGGCCGAGCTCCGCGATCGAGCCCGGGGGCTGCCAGCGGACGGTTGCGGGGCACCCTGAAACGGCGCGTGAACGACGCGTAGCGGCCGGCCCGGCGCTCGGCGACGACCACGCGCAAGCGATTGAGGCCATGACGGAGCCCGTGCGAAGCCGACAGCGTCAGCGTGCGCCGGGTGCCGGACGGGGCGATCAGCTCCTTGCTCAGCGAGCGCCCGTTCAGCCGCACGCGCACCGCGCGCGGGCGGCGCGCGAGCCGAGCCCGAGAACCACGGGAGACGATGTCAATCTGCAAGCGTGCCGGATTGCGGCCGCGCACCCGCACGCGGGCAAGGCCCTTGACCCGTCGCAAGACGAAGAACGAGCGGCCCTGCCTCTGGGCGGCCTTCCCCCTGCGCCTGGAGACGACCGAGAGATGGTTGCGCCCGAGGCGCGCGCCTTCGCGTCGCCCGAGACGGCCGACCAGCCGCCGCCCCCTCGAACGGAAGCGGCGCGTCACGTCGCGCCGGCCGAGCAGCACCCGCGTCCTCACGCCGGCGCGACGGCGTACGACGACGCGCACCGGCCGGCGCGTGACGAGCGCGTCGGCGCGCGGGGAGACGATCAGGGATGACGACCTTGCGCTGGCGTCCGCGGGCTCCGCCTCGCTCGGGGGCGCCCCGGCTGGGCTCGTCGCTGCGACCGCGAGGACGGCGGCCGCGGCCGCGATCATGCACATCCTGCGCCGCTTCCCTGCGTGACGCCCTGCCCCCATTGACCCACCCTAACCACAAGGGTGCACGGGCGCCACCAGTTCTTGCAGCCGGCCTTGGGTGGGGTAAGAAGGGCGCCGCTCACCGGAGACGCGCCGCATCGCGGTCGGTGGCTCACAGCCTCATGGCGCTCAGGAATCGCGCGAAGAAGCTGACTACGACGCGGCCGTTCAACAAACGGGAGACGCTCACCGTGCTCGTCGAGGCGCGGTCTACGGTGGCCCAGCTCACGCCGCTCCGGGATCGCTGGATGAGGCGATGGCGCTGATCGCGCTGAAGACGACCCCGAGCCAGGACGGCTCGGCGAAGCGAAGCTTCTTGGCGGGCATCGTCGTGTGCAGTTCTACGCTCGTCCGGGGCGGCACCGCCGGTGTTGCGCTGCCGTATCATTTTGAGCCCATCATGGGTGACATCGGCAAGCCCATCCGTGAGACCGACCGGCCGGGGCCGGTCCGAGCTCCCGAGCCCGAACCCGAGCCGCCGCCACCGCCGCGCGAGCCGGCGCCACCGCCGCGCGAGCCCGAGCCGGTCGAAGCGCAGCGAGCTTGAGCGCCGAGCCGGTCGCGGAGCCGCTCGTCGGCTTTCGCCACTGGGGATGCAAGCGCGGCGGCCTGTATTCCGGCATCTTCGTCGCCGGCCGCTTCGTGCCGAACCCGGCGCTCGGCATGATCGCCCCGCGCGTTCGGCCGAGGCCATGGCCGACGGATCACGAGCGCGTCGCGAAGTGCTTCGCGCTGCGCGGTCACGAGGCCCCCTACCGTGACTGCACCTGTGGCTGGTGGGCGTACTACTCGCTCGCCGCGCAGCCGGAGCTCCCGGCACCCGAGTGCGTCTGGGGCGCGGTCGTGGCTTGGGGCAGGATCGTGGAGTGCGAGACCGGGTTCCGCGCTCAGTTCGCGCGCCCGCTGGCGCTGCTGGATCGCGAGAATCCCGACGACCTTCGCGAGCGGGGCCGGCGCGCGGCGTTCGCGGCAGAGGCCTACGGAATCCCGCTGCTCGAGCGCGACGAGCTGATCGCGTACGCGCACTGGCACGGGGAGGTGCGCATGGGGGCTCGTTGAGGCGCTGCCGCCTACCCAGAGCGGGGGGTAGGTCGAACGGCTCTAGACCGTATGGCGCGGGCTCTTTGTCCGCTCTTGGAAGTTGAAGGGTCGGCACCCTGAAGCTGCGCTTCGCCGGGCGCACTCGACGCGCCGGACGGCGGCGCCGCTTCAGCGGTCCGGTGCGCGCGACCGTCATCGGCCACGATCGCGCCCGGGCTCGCCGCGCCGAGTTCTTCGTCGGTCGCCGAAGGGTCGCGCGGGACCGGCGCCGGCGCTCTCGCGGATAGTGGATCGCCGTCGCCCCCGGGGAGACAGCCACGGCCACGCGCTGCGCGTGAAGGTGCGGATGGCCGACGGTCAGCTCGCGCGCCTGCGCCGGATCTACCCGGTCGGCGAGCCTGAAGGAAGATCGGCCCTTCAGGGCCCTGGGGCGACGGAAGTCTCGCCCCACGTAGGCCCCAGGGTGACCCTACGGAGCGTTGGGCGCGGGGTCCGGCCCGGAGGAGTCGTTCTCGTGGACGCCGTGGTTGGTGTGTGGCGGCTCGGGATCAGGGCCTTCGAGCTCGTTCGGCGGAAAGGGCACGTCGCGGTTCGCCGGCCCCTCGTCCGGCTGCCCGGCCCGCCGCCGGCGCAGGGTCTGGTAGGCATGCTCGAGCCCACGTCGCACCTCGGCAAGGCGCTGACGCCCTTCGTCGCCGAGCGTCCCATCGGACTCCGCCCGCCACAGGGCGTGCTCCTCGGCGACCAGACTCTCGATCCGGTCCAGAACCGACTGCTCGTCCACGCCTCGAGGATAACCCGACTCGATGGGCAGCGCGACAGCCTGAGCCGCGAGAGGTCGCTCTCTAAGCCGCCTTGCCGAGCTCTTGGAGACGACGGTCCACCTGCTCCAAGCGACGCTCGAGCCCGCGCTGCTCGTCGCGCCTGGGTCGCGGCGGACGAGGGGAGGCCGGCGAGGGGTGGGGGCTCTGGCAACCGCACTTGCAGTCCCCGGAGGTGGCCCCATTCGTGGGGGGGCTCGACTTGGCCTTGCGCAGCTGTGACGGGGCCAGGTGGTAGTGGCGCCGGAATGCCTTGGTGAACTGGGTAGGCGATCGATAGCCGACCAGGTGCGCGATCGCTGAGACCGGCAGCGAGGACTCGACCAGCAGCTCGGCTGACCGCTTCATGCGAACTGCGTGGAGCGTCGCCTGGAAGCTCGTGCCGGCTTCGGCGAAGGCGCGTTGGAGCTGGCGCTTTGAGGTGAAGACGGCCTGCGCGACCTCAGCGAGGCTCGGCCTATCCTGGGCATGGCTTTGCTCGATCGCGGCGACAGCTTCCTCGAAGATGGCTTTGCGCCGTGACGCGCCCGTTGAAGGCATGGGTCGATCCATCGGCGATTGGACCGGTTGGCTGCCCACCATGCCAGCAGAATAGCACGATCGTTCGTGCTATACCAGGCGAATGAGCACCCCGAACACCCGCACCGCGATCCTCGACACCGCGGTCGAGCTGGCGTCGGTGCGTGGGCTGGAGGAGCTCTCGATCGGAGGGCTCGCGTCGACGGTGCAGATGAGCAAGAGCGGGCTGTTCGCTCATTTCGGCTCCAAGCAGGAGCTGCAGTTGGCAACCGTCGCCGAGGCGTGGGAGATCTTCAAGTTCGACGTGCTGCGCGAGCTGGGTGATGATCGCCAGGGCGTGCTCCGTGGGCTGCTGGACCGCTGGCTCTCCTTTTACGAGCGCGAGGTCTTCGTCGGCGGATGCTTCTTCATCGTCTCGGCCGTTGAGCTGGCAGGCCGCGAAGACGCGGTATCGAAGGCCCTCGCAGATGTAGTGGACCGCCAGCTGGCGGTCCTCGAGACCGCCATCAGCAGCGCCGTCGAGAGCGGCGAGCTGCCCGCCGGAAAGGACCCCGGCCGGACCGCGGTCGCCCTGCACTCCGTGCTCGTCAACGCCGACTCGCTCTTCAAGGTGCGACGCGACAGGGCCGTGTTCGACGGCGCCAGGGCAACGATCGACGAATTTCTCGCGAACTGACTTCGTTCCGAATAGCGAGGCGCCGTCCTGGGTAGCTCTACTCCAGTCAGTTGAGTCGATCGAGGAGAGAAGATGGCTGAGGAGACCGGTGAAGTCACGGGTACCAAGGACAAGGACTACAACATCATCTGGTACACCGAGCAGTGCCTGAACAACGCACTGCGGCTGGAGGGCTACGCCGCCGATGCCGAGCGCGACGGCGACAGCGAGCTCGCCGACTTCTTCCGCCGCGCCCAGCAGGCGAGCCAGAAGGGCGCCGACCTGGGCAAGTCAATGCTCAAGCATAAGCTCGACGGCTGACACCTCCGTAGAGGACCGCCAGGAGCGACAAGCAGCACGGGGGCTGCGCGAGAGGACACCCCGGTGCGCGCACCCCCGGCCTGGCGCGCACCCTCGGCCCCGTCGCCGCGCGAGGGGTCGGCTTACACTTCGTCTGTGCGGTGACTCGTGCAGGGCTTCATCGAGGCGGTGCCGCCGCGCACCTCGAGGAGCGCCGCTCCGCTGGTCAGGAGCGCCGCCCATTGCTCCCCGAGCCGCCTGCGTTCGCTCGGAGGCGTGAACTCGTCCATCGTCCGCCAGGGGATCTCCTCCGGGTGACCGGTGAAACGCCAACCGCAGACGCACCACGGCCTGCGAGCCGGACCTGCTGTCCGTGAAGGCCGGCGCGTTCACGGAGCGAGCGGGTCAGGAGCCCACGGCCTGTAGGGAACCTCACCTCAACCCGTGCTCGGGCACCGGCGCATCGACCGTGGCCGGCGGCCCCGCTACGACGCCGTCGTCGTGCAGTGCCCCGATCTCGCTCTCCGACAGGCCGAGCACGTCGGCGAGGAGCTCTTCGGTGTGCTCGCCGAGCAGCGGCGCGCGGCGGACCGGCAGGCGCTCGAAGGCTCCGAGCTCGACCGGCGAGCCCGGCATCAAATAGGTCCCGATCCCGGGCTGCTCGACCTCTTCGAACAGGGGGTTCTCGAGTGAGCAGCGGGGATCCTCGTCGACGAGCTGCATGAAGGTCTGGTAGGGGCCCCAGCTGACGTCGTGGCGGTCGAAGATCTCGCGGATCTCGTCGAGCGTGCGGGTGACGGTCCACGGCTTCAGGAGTCCCCCGATCAGCTCGCGCGCCGCAAAGCGCTCGCCCTCTTTGCTGAGGTCCACCCCGAGCAGGTTCTCGAGCGTCGCGAACGTCTCGTGCAGCTCGGTGGCGTCGAGGAGGTTGCGCCATTGGCGCTCTGTCAGCGCGACGATCATCAGCCGGCGGTCGTCCTTGGTCAGGAAGTCGCGCCCGAAGGCCCCGTAGAGGTAGTTGCCGTCCTTTTGGCGATCGCGGCCCAGGACCTGCACCTCGGCGATCTTGCCGAGGTTGCCGACCATCGCGACCGCCACGTCGGAGAGCGCGATACGCGCGAGCTGACCCTCCCCGGTGCGGGTGCGGTGGCGCTCGGCGGCGAGCAGCGTCGTCGCGGCCAGCGTCCCGGTGACTGCGTCCCAGGCCGGCAGCAGGTGGTTGAACGGGACCGCGAGGTGGCGCGGCCCGGTCGCCCAGGGGAACCCGGTCGCCGGGTTGATCGTGTAGTCGACCGCCGACGAGCCGTTGTGGTTGCCGGTGATGTTGACCATCACGAGGTCGCGCCGGCGCTCGGCGAGCGAGTCGTAGTCGAGCCATCCCCGTGCCGGGAAGTTCGTCAGCAGCATGCCTCCGTCGGGCGCAGGATCGGTGACCAGCGCGGTGACGAGCTCCTGCCCGCGCTCGGACTTGAGGTCGACGCAGAACGAGCGCTTGCCCTTGTTCAGGCCAGCCCAGAAGAGGCTCTCGCCGTCCTCTGTCACCGGCCAGCGGGTACGGTCGAGGCCGCCACCGATCGGGTCGAAGCGGATCACGTCGGCGCCCAGCTGGGCGAGCGTCATCCCGCCGAGCGGGGCGGCGACGTACGCCGAGCCCTCGATCACCCGCATGCCGGCGAGGATCGAGTTCACGCCATCACCCCCAGGAAGCTCCAGTCGAGGACGGGGGCCGGCTCCCCCTCGCCGTGGTCTGCGGTGGTCTGCGCGCGCAGGTCCACGAGGCCGCCGTCGCGCTCGTCGAACGGATGCACCGCCTCTACCGAGAGCCGGGTGGCGAGGATGTCACCGTCGAAGACCGGACCGGTGTGGTCGCAGCTGCGCCAGGCGACCACCGTCACCAGGTTCGGCAGTGCGCGGGCGGCCTGGGCCGCGGCGACGGCAATCGTGTGCCCGCCGTAGACCAGCCGGCGGCCCTGCCCGGTCGCGCCGGCGTCGGCGTGGGCGCTGGCGATGTTGAGCGTCAGCCGCGCCAGCTCGGGCGCGGTGGTGACCGTGTCGCGGCCCTCGATTTCGTACTCGCTGCCCGCCGCGACGTCCGCGAAGTGCTCTCCGAGGGCGCGCTCGCGAAAGCGCTCCAGGCGCCAGTCGCCGGGTACCGCCGCCTCGACCACGGCCATGTCGAGCTCCTTCGGGATGTCGTCGAACCCATCGGCGTGGCCCGTCTGGACGCTGGGGTCGCCCAGCGGGATCATCGCGCAGCGCCAGAAGTCGAGCACCTGCTCGTCGCGCTGGTTCTCGGTGCTGATCCGCAGCACGACGAGGCCGGTCGCCGACCCATCCTCGCGGGGGCGGTTCTGCTTGAGTGCGACCACCTCGGTGCGGGTGCGCAGCGTGTCGCCGAGGAAGACGGGCGCCAGCAGCACGAGCCCCCGGTAGAAGAGGTTGCCGCGTACCCGCTGGGTGGGCACGGTCGACTGGCCGATCGCGATGTCGCAGACGAGGCTCGGGTGCGCGAGCGGCTCGTCGTGGCCGGTCACGGCATGGCTCAGCGGAGCGTCGAGCGCGAGCTTCAGGCGGTCGCCCACCAGCGCTTGGTGGAGAGCGGCGTGGCCCGACGTCAGCGTCAGAGCGGGGGACTGGTCGTAGACCTGCCCGAGCTCGAAGTCCTCGAAGTACGGACCCCCGATGACGGCCCTCTCCCCTGTACCCAGCACAACTCTCCTCCCCTGGCGACCGCCGCGGCGACAGCAGGACGAACCACCGTTTCCACGTTCGCGTCTATGGTAAACCGATGGCGAGGTCGCGCCGCTCGTGCCTCTCGGTCCCCGGCTCCTCGGACCGCATGCTGGTCAAGGCGCAGGAGCTGCCCGCCGACGAGCTCGTCGTCGACCTCGAGGATGCGGTGGTCCCCGAGAGCAAGGAGGCTGCGCGCGTCACCGCGATCACGGGGATCCGCGACGGCTCGTGGGGGGAGCGGTCCGTAGCGGTGCGCGTGAACCCGCTGGCCACCGAGTGGGGCCGAGGCGACGTCGAGGAGGTGGTCGCAGGCGCGGGCGAGGCGCTCGGCAGCCTCGTGGTGCCGAAGGTCGAGAGCCCCGCCGAGCTCGAGGCTCTCGACTCGCTGCTCGACGACGCAGAGAAGCGAGCCGGGCGCGAGCCGCTCGGCCTCCAGGCGCTGGTAGAGACGGCGGCCGGCTTGGTGCGGGTGGCCGAGATCGCCCGTGCGAGCGCCCGCCTCGAGGCCCTGATCATCGGCTTCGCCGATCTCGCGGCCTCGCTCGGCCGCTCAGCGGGCGCCGACTATCCCGGCGACCGCTGGCACTGGGTTCGCGAGACGGTGCTGGTCGCCGCCCGCAGCGCGGGCCTGCAGGCGATCGACGGCCCGCATCTCGACGTCGGTGACCTCGAGGGGCTCGCGGTCGAGGCCGCCCGCGCCCGGGCGCTCGGGCTGGACGGCAAGTGGGCGCTCCACCCCGGGCAGGTAGAGCCGATCAACGCGGCCTTCACCCCGGCGCAGGCGGAGGTCGACAGGGCGGGGGCGATCATCGATGCGCTCGCCGGCTCCGAGGGTCGCGGGGCGGTGGCGCTGGACGGCGAGATGATCGACGAGGCGAGCCGCAAGCTCGCCGCCCAGATCCTCGCGCGGGGGCAGGCGGCGGGGCTCGAGCCGGTCCCCCCCGAGGTCTGACCGAGAGCCGATGGCCCCAGCTCGCTCGTGCTGGGCGCACGAGCGCGAAGACCCACACGCTTCACGGGGTCGCCTACCTGCGTCTGACGCGCTCGCACCCCCGCAGACGGTCTGAGCGGTCGGCGCGCACGATGTCGCGCCCTAAGCCGCAGTTCACCGACTCGCGCCTGCCGTTGGCGGAGTCGATCCTGTCGTTGCCGTCGCCACCCGAAAGCCGGTTGCGTCCGCTGCCGCCGTTGAGCCTGTCGTTGCCCGAGCCGCCGTCCAGCCTGTCGTTGGCAGAGCCGCCGGAGAGCCTGTCGCGGCCCCCGCGACCCCAGAGCCTGTCGCCCCCGGAGTCCCCCCGGAGCTTGTCGTTTCCGCTCCCGCCCGACAGGCGGTCCCTGCCGGAGCTCCCGGCCAGGGTGTCGTTGCCCGATTCGCCGCGAAGGCGATCCTCGCCCTGGGCGCCCGACAGCCTGTCCCTGCCACCGCCGCCGAAGAGGCAGTCATCGGCCTGGCGGCCGAGCAGCCTGTCGTTTCCACTCAGGCCGACGAGCCTGTCGCCGAGGGTCGTCCCGCGGATGGTCTCCGAGGCGCCGCTGCCGCGCCGCTTGGTGGCGCACGGGATCGCCGGCGCCCAGCTGGCCTGGATCTCGGGGGCGGGGTGCCGGGTGAGACGCCTCTGCCTGGAGCCGTCGGTGTTCATCACGTGGATGTCCTCACTGGCCGTGAAGGAGATCTTCTTGCCGTCGGGAGAGTAAGCGCCGAGCCCATGGCGGTCGGTCCTGTTGCCGGTCAGCTTTTTGACCTCCGAGCCGTCGACGTTCATCGTGTAGATCGCTCCCGCGACGCCCGGCGGCGCGTGGAAGTTGTCGTCGAAGACGATCTTCTTGCCGTCGGGCGAGAAGTTGGGATGTTGTTCGCGGCCGGTGGCAGTGTTCGTCAGGCGTTTCAGCCTGGTGCCGTCGGCGTTGATCGTGAAGATCTCGTGGTTTCCGCCCTCGTGGTTTCCGGAACTGCCCACCTCCCTCTCGAAGGCGATCGTCTTGCCGTCAGGGGAGATCGCCGGCTCGGTCTCACGCTCGGGGCCCGGCGTCAGGTTTCTCTCGCCCGTGCCATCGGTGTTGGCCGTGTAGATGTCCTGCGCGGCGGGAGGGCCGTCGGGGTCGGGACCGGGCAGCTCCCTCACGAAGACGATCTTCCTGCCGTCGGGAAAGAAGGCGGGGTCGAGGTCTCCGGCCGGATGCCTCGTCACCCGGGTCAGGCCCGTGCCGTTCTGGTTCATCGTGTAGACGTCCAGGTTGAAGTTGCGAAAGCTGGTGAAGACGATCTTCGAGCCGCGGGGGGACCAAGACGGCCAGAAGTCCAGGAACGGCAGGTCGGGGAAGGGTCCGGCATTGGAGGTCAGCTGGGTCTTCCGGCTGCCGTCGGGGTGCATCGTGTAGACCTCCGGATCGCCGGTCTGAAAGCTCACGAAGGCGATCTTGCCGTTCGCCTTGGGCGCGGCGGTGGCGGCGGAGTTGGCGAGGCTGGCGCCGGCGAGCAGAGCGAGGGCGAGGACAAACGCCGACGAGAGCCACCGCTGAAAGACGCTTCTCACTGCTCGACCTCCCTGTTTGTGTCCGGGCTGCTCGCCCCCATAGCTGCGGCGTTCCACAAGGCCGACTTCTCCCTTCGGCGCGCGCCGTCCCATGAGCAAGGGTGGCACCGCAGTGGGCCCTTTGCAAGTGGGTACCGCGGCCGGGCTGCGAAGCAGGCGGCCGCGCAGGCCCTTCGACCGCTCCTACTTGCCCGGGGTGTAGCTCACGAGCTCCGCGCGGCCACCGGCGCCGTCGGTGTGCACGCTCAGGAGCGGGCCCACCCCGGGGGCGTAGAACTTCAGCTCCTGGACCTTCGGCTCGGTGGGCACCAGGTCACGGGTCATCAGCACGTCCTCGTCGTAGAAGCCGAACGGCACCTCGACCTTCTCCTCGCCCACCGTGATCACGGCGCCCTTGTCCTCGGCCTCGCCCTTGAAGTACTCCTGGCGGTAGGACATGCCGGGCTTGGGGCTCGCGGGCATCGCGACTCCGGCTTCGGCTCCCTTGACGCCGGCCTCGAAGGAGCCGCCGTGGTCGGCCACCTTGCCGTCCTTGTAGTTGCTGACGTACTCGCCGAGGTACCAGATGCTCCCGGCCTTGTCCTGGGCGTACCAGTCGTCGGTGATCTCCACCGGCACGCCGTTCTCGCTCACCGTGTCGCGGATCACGCGGGCCTCGACCCCGTTGGCGATCCTCTTGGTCTTGCTCGTCACCTCGACGACCACCTTCTCCTTCGTGCCCTCCGTGTCGGATTCGCGGTAGACCCACCTGCTCCCAGGCTTCATCGGCCAGTACGGGTTGTCGATGCTCGTCGTGAAGTCCTCCGGCCTCAGGTTGGCCTTGTCGCTTCCCTGCGGCAGCGAGGAACCGCTCGCCTTCGCGGTGTCCCTGCTCTCGGCGCTGCTGCCGCAGCCTGCGATGGCGAGTCCGGCGGCTATGGCGCCCAAGGCAGTCGTGATCGACTTGTTGGTGCTCATCGTGCGTACCTCCCGGAGCTGACAGTGAGGGAGGTGTATGAGCCCCCGATGAGGGCAGCCTGAGAGAGAAGGATCCGGAACCGCCCGCAGCGAGGGCCCGTCCGTCGAGCGACCGAAAGGCCTAGCGACGCGCCTTTAGCGCCCGGCGGGTGGCGAGCCCGCCAATGGCCAGCGCCAGCGGCACCTCCAGGCAGCAGCCCACGCTGCAGCCTTCGGCTACGCCCTCAACGGCGTCCTCGCCGGCGTCGCCGACCTTCCTCGCGGCGCGCCTTCGCCGCCGCTTGCGGCGTGACTTCCTGTCCCCGAACAGCGCGTCGAGCAGGCCCACGCACGAACCCTCTCAGAAAAGGTCAAGACGACAGGTTCTCGTCCCGGTCCACCCGCGTGGCGGTGACTCCGGCGCGCACGGCTTCGAGCTGCGCGGCCACGGCCAGGCCGCCGAACAGCGCCACCGAGCTGAGGAAGCTCCACAGCAGGACTCCGATCGTGCCGGCGAGCGGCCCGTAGGTGGCGCCGAAGTTGGCGGTGGCGTCGACGTAGAGGGCAAGCAGTCCCATGAAGGCGATCCACAGCCCCGCGGCCACCGCCGCCCCGAAGGCCAGCCACGAGGGCTCGGGCTGCTGGCGCTTGGGCGCGTACTCGAACAGCAGCGCCACCGAGCCGACCACGAACACCAGGCCGAGTGGCCAGCGGGCGATCGACCAGACCTCGTCGAAGCCCTCGCCCGCTCCGAGGGCGTCGCTGACCGCCGAGCCCGCCACGAGCACCACTATCGACGACAGGGCCAGCACACCGGCCGTGAGGGCGAGACCGGTGGCCACGAGGTACTTGCGCACGAAGGGCCTGTCGCGCTCGACGCCGTAGAGGCGGTTGGCGCCCCGCTCGACCTGAGACATCGCGCCCATCCCTGCGACCAGGGCAGCCGCGAAGCCGGCGCTCAGCGCAAGCTCCCCCGACTCCTCGCGCGCGCCGCGGGAGCCCTGCTGCAGAGCGGCGGTGAGCAGGTCACCGGCCGCTCCGGGGGCGAGGATGTCCACCGCCCCGCGCACGGCGCGAGTGAAGCTCTCGACCTCGAGCGCGGCCGCCAGGCCCACGACGGCGATCAGGGCGGGCAGCAGCGTCAGCGTGAGCTGAAAGGCCAGCGCGCGCGAGTGGCTGAAGGCGTCGGCGGCCCGGAAGCGGTCGATCGAGTCGATTACCAGCCTCCGGCGACCGGTCTCGCGCAGGGTCTCGAGGGCCTCGTCGCCCTCGAGCTCGTCGCGGGTGAGCGGCACGGCGGTCGCGGTGGTCACAGCCGGCGCGACCCTAACGCGGACGCCGCAAGCCGCGCGCCTGCGCCAGCCTGAAGCTAGCCCGCTATGGAGAGCGCCAGCTTGCCCGAGACGCGGCCCGACTCGAGCAGCTCGTGCGCGCGGCCGGCCTCTTCGAGGGAAAGCGTCTCGGCGAGGGACACCCTCAGCTGGCCCGAGTCGGCCAGCGAGCCCAGGTGGGCCAGCTGCTGGGAGTCCGGGCGCACGAAGAGGTAGCGCACGTTCTCGGCAGGCTGGCTCACCGACGCGATGCGCCCGCCGTCGGCGAGCAGCTCGGGGCTGCGCTCGAGCGCTTCTCCGCCGACGAGGTCGAGCACCGCGTCCACGCCCGCGGGGTGCGAGGCCCTCACGACGTCTGCGACGTCCTGCTCGGAGTAGTCGATCACCTCTGCGGCCCCCAGATCGCGCACCGCATCGTGGTTGGCGGCCCTTGCGGTCCCGATCACCCGCGCGCCTGCCAGCCGAGCCAGCTGGACTGCGAAGCGGCCGACGCCGCCTGAGGCCGCGTGGATCAGCACCGTTTCTCCCGCTTGGATCTCCAGCTTCTCGTGGAGAGCCTGGAAGGCGGTGAGCCCGGCGAGGGGCAGCGCGGCGGCCTCCTCAAAGGACAGCGCGGGCGGCTTGGCTGCGGCCTGAACCGCCTTGACCGACACCAGCTCCGCGTAGGTGCCCGCTCCGACGTAGTCCTTGCGGCAGTAGGCGACGACCTCGTCCCCCTCGGAGAAGCCGGTCTCGACCGGTCCGACCTGCTCCACCACCCCCGCCACGTCCCAGCCGGGGACGAGCGGGAAGAAGTGCGGGAAGCGGTCCTCGAGGCTGCCCCGGCGGGTCTTGCAGTCCACCGGGTTCACGCCCGCGGCGCGGGCCCGGATCAGGATGTAATCGGGGCCGACTTTGGGTTCGGGGAGGTCGGCGAGCCGCAGCGCCTCTGGCCCGCCGAACTCCTCGATGGCGGCTGCTCTCAGGCCGTCGCCCCCTCCGGATGGACCTCGTGCGCGCCTTCGGCGAACTCCTCGACGAGCTTCGAGCAGAAGGCCGGGAGGTCGTCGGGACTGCGGCTCGACACTAGGCCCTGGTCGACCACGACCTCCTCGTCGACGACGTTGCCTCCGGCGTTCTTGATGTCCGTGCGGACGCTCGGGTAAGAGGTGAGCGTCCGGCCGCGTACGAGATCAGCTTCGACCAGGGTCCACGGGCCGTGACAGATGACGCCCACGGGCTTGCCCGTCCTAAAGAAGTCTTGGACGAAGCGGATGGCGTTCTGGTCCATGCGCAGATTGTCGGGATTGTTCGTCCCGCCCGGCAGGATCAGCCCGTCGTAGTCGTCGGGCGAGGCATCGGCCACCTTCTTGTCCACGCTGAAGGCGTCGCCCTTGTCGATGTCGTTGTTCATGGCCTGGATCTCTGCGTCGTCGAGCGACAGCAACTCGGTCGTCGCGCCGGCCTCGTGCACGGCGTCACGGGGCTTCTCGAGCTCGACCTGCTCGACTCCGTCGGCCGCCAGGATCGCGATCTTCATGTTGTTCAGCTCGTTAGCCATGGGTGGCCGGTGCCCGTCTCCCAGGACGCCAAACCGCCGATCAGCCCAGGTCGATCAGGCTCACCGGGCTCGAGAAGTCGTCGCTCCAGGCGGCCTTGCCAGGGGTGCGTCGGCAGGGCTTCCAGCGCGGGTCGACGGTCAGTTGGCCGAGGTCGCCGCGGCGGGCGGCCATCGCCACCCAGTGCGATGGGCTCTTGCCCCGCGGCGGGCGCGGCTGACGCGCCTCGTTTTGGGCCAGGCAGGCCAGGCGCTCGGTGCCCGCCAGCTCCCCGAGCACGGGCTCGAGGTCCAGGAAGCGGTTGGAGATGTGAAACGCCAGCACGCCGTCGGGGCGCAGCTTTCCCCGGTAGAGCGCCAGCGCCTCGCGCGTGAGGAGGTGGGTCGGTATGGCGTCGGAGGAGAAGGCGTCGGCCACCAGCAGCCCGTACCCGCCCGGCCGGGCCTCCTCGAGCGAGAGCCGGGCGTCGCCGCGGACCACGTCGAGGCGACCGTCGCAGTCGCGAAGGTAGGTGAACAGGCGCGGGTCGCGGGCGATGCGCTCGACGGTGGGGTCGAGCTCGTAGAAAGTCCAGTGGTCGCCCGGGCGGCTGTAGCAGCCAAGCGATCCGGTGCCGAGGCCGATCACGCCCACCCGTCGCGTCCGGGGGCCGGAGACGGCCGACATGACCTGGCCGATGGGGCCGGAGGGGTGGAAGTAGGTGAGCGGCGTCCGGCGCCCGTCGGGGTCCTGCAGCTGCGCCCCGTGGGTGGTGGTGCCGTGGATCAGCTCGTTGACCTCGCCGTCGTCCGAGGCCTCGACGCGGATGACGCCGAAGAAGCTGCGGTCCTGGCGCAGCTCGGTGCCCTCGACGGCGATGGGCAGCGAGCCCGCCGCCACGATGGCGCCCACCGCCAGCCCGAAGCGCAGCGGGCGGCGGACGAAGTTGAGGGCTATGCCGGCGCCCAGGCCGAAGGCGAAGCTCTTCCCCGCCCCCTCGAGGTCCTCGCCTCCCAGGCTCACCAGCAGGAGCGCCACGGCCACCAGCGAGCCCACAGCCGCGGGGAGCCCGAAGTCCAGCCAGCGCACGTAACGCGACGGCGGCACGCGCGGCGGCTTCTTGGGCAGGCACAGGCACGCCGCCACGATCGCCAGCGGGTACTCGGGCACCGACTCGAAGACCGCCGGCACCACGATCCCCGTGACCACCCCGCCCAGCGCGCCGCCCACCGACACGAGCAGGTAGAAGCCGGTCAGCTCGCTCGCCGCGGGCCGGTCGCGGGCCAGCTCGCCGTGGCAGACCAGGGCGACCACGCCAAAGGCCAGCAGGTGGATGGGCATCACGATCCAGAGAGGCTCGCGAGCGTGCACGAGCAGGAGGATCGAGAGCCCGACCGCGACGCCCGGGAGGGCGAAGACCATCGCCCGGTGGATCTTCTTCGCTCGCTCGGTGGCCGAGAAGGCCACCACGAACGACAGGAGGTAGAGCGAGAGGGGCAGCGCCCACAGCAGGGGGACCGGCGCCAGGTCGATGGTCAGGAACGCCGTCACGCCGAGCATCAGGGCCGACGGCACAAAGGCCAGGCCGACCCAGCGAAGGCGCCGCAGGGGGGTCACCGGCTCTTCGCGCTCTTCCTCGGGCTCCGGCGCGGGGTGGGCCGGGGCGGAGCGCCACAGCGCTACAGCGCAGGCCGCGAGCAGCAGGACCAGCAGCCCGTAGCCCACCGACCACGCCTCGCCCTGCACCGCCAAGCGCAGGCTGGGCTCCATCGCGAGCGGGTAGCCCAGCAGCCCGATCACGCTGCCGAGGTTGCTGGCGCGATAGAGGAAATAGGGGTCGCGCGCGGCGGGGTGGTCGGTGGACGACAGCCAGCGCTGGAGCAGCGGCGCCGTGGATGACACGACGAAGAACGGCAGGCCCACCGACACGGCGAGCAGGCCCAGCAGCGAGAGCACGGGCGAGCCGGCGGGACGGAAGTCGTCGGGCACGGCGATCGGCAGCGCCACCGCCGCGAGCACCACGAGGCCCAGATGGAGCCCGGCCTGCCGGCGAGCGCCGAGGCGCCGCGTGCTCGCGTGCGCGTACAGGTAGGCGAGCAGCAGGGCGGTCTGGAAGAAGACCAGCGAGGTGTTCCACACCGCCGGGGTGCTGCCGAAGCTGGGCAGCACGAACTTGGCGAACATGGGCTGGATCAGGAACACCAGCCCAGCGCTCAGCGTGAGCGTTATCGAGTAGAGGGCGACCAAGCCCGGCATTGTCTTAGGGTGGCCGCATGAACGAGCTCTCTCGCGGTGCAGTGGTCGTTCTCGCTGCCCTCATGGCCGTCCTGGGGCTGGCCGCCTGCGGCTCCACCAAGCTCAAGGGCCCGCAGGTTGCCTCCCAGATGAAGAGCCAGGCCCTCGCGCCAAAGGGGATCACCAACGCCACGGTGAGCTGCCCGGCCGAGACCGAGGCAAAGGCCGCCGCCGTCATCGAGTGCTCGGTGGCGTCCGAGGGCAAGAAGGGCGACGTCACGGCCAAGATCGCCGACGACGAGGGCACCCTCAGCGACTACAAGGCCGACGTCGACGAGATCCAGCTCGCCCTGATCGAGCAGAACGCCGAGGAGGAGGAGCCGGGCCTCTCGCAGGTCGACTGCCCGTCCTCGAGCAAGCCCAGGAAGGGCGCCACCTTCTTCTGCACCGGGAAGATCTCGGGCAGCGGCTTGGGCGTCGTGATCATCAACCAGACGGCGGAGGAATCGAGCGTCAAGGTGAGGCTTCAGCGGCGCAAGTTGAAGACCGGCGGTCTCACGCGAAGCCTCGAGAAGCAGGTTGAGAAGCTGAACCCCGGGGTCAATGCGCAGGCCACGTGCCCGAAGCTGCTCGAGTCCCGGAAGGGCCAAGTCATCGCCTGCACCGTGCGCAACCCGGCCAACGGCAAGCAGGTCACGATTCGCTTTCGCCAGAACACCAGCGAGGCCAACTCCTTCAAGCCGATCAAGTAGGCGGGGGTTGGACTCGGCGGCCCCGGGGAAGCGGAGCCCGCGATGATCCAGCTCAACGCAGCCGAAGGCGTCCACCGCATAGAGGACGCCAACACCAACTGGTAGCCCCGCGCCTCGTCAGTCCTCGGGCAGGCCCGGGATCTGGCCGTTGCGAAAGACGTCCACGAAGCGCCGGTGGTCCTCCCGGGCCAGCTCGCCGTAGGCGGCGCCGAAGTCGGCCAGGTCGGCGGCGAACTCCTCGTCGCGGTCGCCCACGACCGCCATGATCGCCTCCTCGGTCTGGAAGTCCACCAGCGCCTGGTCGGAGCCGGCGTCCGAGACGCAGTGGATCTTGGCCGTCGCCTGGCCCAGGGAGCGCAGCAGCGGAAGGATCTCCTCGACGTCGGTCACGGAGTCCCAGTCGACGTCCGCGGTGTAGGGGGAGATCTCCTGGACCACCTGACCGCTGCCGTTGAGCTCCGTCCAGCCCACCCACGGGTCGGCGTGCGCCTGAAGGGCGTGCTGGGAGACCGCCGTGCGGTGGCCGTGGTGCTCGAAGTAGCTCGAGATCTTCTCGTCGGTGACCACCCGGCTGGGCGCGGCGACGTTGCCCTGCTTCATCGAGAGCATCACGTCGTTCTCCAGGGCCTGGCTCGGGCCCTCGATGAGCAGGTTGTAGGCGGGCAGGCCGGCGCTGCCGATGCCGAACCCCTTGCGCCCCACGACGTCCTTCACCTCGTAGGAGACGCTGTGCTGGCGCTTGCGCTCGGGGACGGTCTCGAGGTACTCGCCGTACGCAGCGAGCACCGTATCTCTCTCGGCGTCGTCGAGCCTGCGCGCTCCGCCGCCCTCGGTGAAGCGACGGTCCTCGCCGTCGATGGCGGTGTTGGACTCGAGCAGTTGGATGCGCGTCTCCATCCGCGCGTCCACCAGCGCGTCGTGCAGCGCGCCGTCGGTGTTCTCGAGGGTGAGGCTGAACTCTGCGTCGCGGTCCCCGCCGGCGAACGCGCGCACCTGCTCGAGATAGGAGCGGCTGTAGGTCTCGATCATCTCGCGGATCGTGCTGTCGGACAGAGCCTTGGCGAATCCGAGCAGTGCGAGGCTGGCGGCCATCCGCTGCAGGTCCCAGGTGTAGTGGCCCACGTAGGCCTCGTCGAAGTCGTTGACGTCGAAGACCAGCTTGCCCTGAGAGTTCATGTAGGTGCCGTAGTTCTCGGCGTGCAGGTCGCCTTGGATCCAGACGCGCTTGGTGCGCTCGTCCACCCAGCGGTCCTCGAGCTCGTGGACGTCGGCGTAGAACAGGCAGGCCGTGCCCCGGTAGAAGGGAAACGGGGCCGCGGCCATCTTGCGGAACTTCTTGCGGAAGGAGAGCGGGTCGGCTTCGATCAGCTCCTCGAAGGCGTCGATGAGCACGTCCACGATGTGGCGCTCGCGGCCGTCGACGTTCGCGACGAGGTCTCTCACGGTGGTCATGGGCGCCACCCTAGGGGGTCGAAGCGAGCGAGCAGCAGGTCGAGCGTCACGGGCTCGCCCGACTCGGCGAGGCCGAGGCTCTGCGCCATCCACTCGAGCGGTCTGCCCTCGTCGCGGTGGCGCTTGGCCAACCTCTCCCCGTCGGGGCCGACCACCAGCGGCACGTGCGCGTAGCTCGGGGTGGCAAAGCCCAGCAGCTGCTGCAGGAGGACCTGGCGTGGCGTGGTCTCGAGGAGATCCTCCCCCCGCACCACCTCGCCGATCCCGGTGTCGGCGTCGTCTACCACCACGGCCAGGTTGTAGGAGGGCACATCGTCCTTGCGCCACAGCACGAAGTCGTCGACGGTCGCCTCCCGGTGGCCGTGCAGGCGATCGGCGAAGCCGACCGTGGCCTCCTGGGCGTCGAGGCGCAGCGCTGCGGGGCGGCCCTCGCCCGTCTGGTTGCGGCAGGTGCCCGGATACGGCATCTCGCCCTCATGAGGCGCCTGAGCGGCTTCCCTTATCTCCTTGCGGGTGCACCAGCACGGGTAGATGGGCAGCTGCTCGAGCGCCTGACGGTGGCGCTCGCGGCGCTCGGACTGACGGATCACGGGCCCGTCCCAGTCGAGGCCGAGCGCCTGGAGGGCGGCCAACTGGCCGTCCTCGTGCTCCCGGCGCGAGCGCCGGGGGTCGAGATCCTCGATGCGAAGGCGCAGCCTCGCTCCCTGCGAGCGCGCGAACAGCCAGGCGAGGAGGGCCGTCCGGAGGTTGCCGGCGTGCAGCGGCCCGCTGGGGCTGGGGGCGTAGCGGCCGTCGGCGTTCATGCTCCGAGGATGCCTGACGGCAGCGCCTCAAAGGGCCTTGCACAGGAGCTCGGCGAGCTGGGCGTGGTTGGCGCTCAGTGGGCCGCGCAGCCCTCCGTGTCTATTCCGAACGGAAGCTCGGGGGCTCCTGCCTCGTCCATGGCGGCTCGCAGCCGGCGGGGGTCCTCGGCGAGGACCAACAGGAAGCCGCCGCCCCCGGCGCCCATGAGCATCGCCCCGGACCCGCCGGAGCGCAGCGCCAGGTCGCGAAGCTCGGCGAGGCCCTGGGGCACCATTGCCGCCGAGCGGGCGCGCTTGGTCTCCCACGACTCGTTCATCAGCTCCGCGCAGGCGCCGAGGTCACCCCTCTCCAGCGCAACGCAGGTCTCGCGGGCCAGGGAGGCGGTGCGGCGCAGGCTGTCGCGCACGGCGGGGTCGCCGGCCAGCGTGCGCGTGACCTGTTCGCTCAGCAGGTCCGAGGCCGAGCGCGAGCCCCCCGTGTAGAAGAGCAGGAAGCGCTCGCGCAGGGCGGCCGCCGTGATCTCGGGCAGTTCGAGCGGCCGCACGTCGACCGAGCCGGGGCGGAAGGTCAGCTCGTTGACGCCACCGTAGACAGCCGCGTACTGGTCCTGCTTTCCCACCGTGCGCTCCAGGAGCTCGATCTCCAGGTGGCAGGCAGCCTCCGCGAGCGCCTCGTCTTGGAGCCCGCTCAGCGCGCGTATGGCGGCGACTGCGTATGCGCCCGACGAGCCGAGGCCGGTGCCGGCGGGGACGTCTGCCGCCGAGGCCAGCTCGAGCGGCGCGCCGTTCCAATGGTGGGCCAGCGCGGCACGCAGGATCGGATGCTTTACCTCGATCGCGTCTTGAACCTCCTCCCACTCGAGGTGCTTCAGGCGAAACCGATCCTGGAAGCCGGTGCTCACCAACAGCCACACGTGCTTGTCGATCGCCGCCGAGACCACGAACCCCTCCTCTTCGCAGAAGAACGAGGGGAGATCGGTCCCGCCGCCGCCCAGGGAGACCCGGAGCGGCGCGCGGACGGCGATCACGAGGTCATCGTGTCACGCGCCCGCGCGGCGCGCCCAGTTCAGATGGCTGGCCCTAGGCAGCAGCCTTCTGTGAGACGCACTTGCCGAACGCGTTCTTCTTGTTCGGACCGCTGCCGTACTTGTTGGCGAACGCCAGACGGCTCATGTCGGTGGTGCCTCGCTCCGCGGCACACGCCTTTGCGGCGTTGCGCCGTGCGACGCGATCCGCGCGATCCTCGGCGTCCATCTCGCGCTTGGCCGCCTTGGCCTTCTTGGAGACGCACTTGCCGAAGGCATTGCGCTTGTTCTTGTTCGTGCCGTACTTGTCGGCGAAGGCCCCTTGGCCGATCTCCTTGCGCTCGGCCTTGCAGTCCGTTGAGGCGCTGCGCTTCGCGGCACGACGCTCGCGCTGCTCCTCGCGGGCCTTCTGGGAGACGCACTTGCCAAAGGCGTTGCTCTTGCTCTCGTTGGTTCCGTACTTCGCGGCGAAAGCCTCGCGGGTGGCGGTGGTCTCGCCCCGCTCGGCGCGACACTGCTTGGACGCGTTTCGCTTGTCGGACTTGCTGGGGCCCGCGGCCATGGCGCCGGCGGGCACCACCAGCGTCGCGGCGAGCGCCATGACGACGACGAGTCGCTTGTGCATTCTGATTGATCCTTTTCTCGGGTTTCACAGGTCAGAACGCTTCGGGGCGCTCGAGGTTCGCCGGTTTCACACGAACCTGGGAGCTCGCGCCGCGTTCAGATGTAGGCATGCGGTTGACACACTCCTCCCACCCCAGCACCCTCCAGGGATGGCCTCGACTCCGATGCCCGCCCGAGGCGGCCGGCCGCTGGGCGCGTCCCGCCGCCTGCTCGCCCTGGCGGGCGACCGGCGCCTGGCCGACCTCGTGCGCGCGGGCAACGAGGCCGCCTTCGAGGTGGTCTTCGAGCGTCACGGCCCGCCGCTCCTGTCCTTTTGCCGGCAGATGCTCGGGTCTCACGAGGAGGCCGAGGATGCCGTCCAGCAGACCTTCGATTCCGCGCACCGGGCTCTGGTCGGATCCGACCGGCCCGTCGAGCTCAAGCCCTGGTTGTTCACCATCGCTCGCAACCGCTGCTTGTCGATCCTGCGCGCGCGTCGCCCCGACACGGTGCCGATCGAAGAGCATGCCGTCGCCGGGCTCGCCGAGGAGGTCGAGCGTCGAGCGGACCTGCGCGAGCTGCTCCGAGACCTGGCCGACCTCCCCGAGCAGCAGCGCGCGGCACTGGTCCTCTTCGAGCTCGGCGATCTCTCTCACGAGCAGATCGCCGAGGTCATCGGCTGTGAGGCCCCACAGGTGAAGGGCATCGTGTTCCGGGCCCGGGCCGGGCTCACCGAGCGCCGAGAGGGCCGGCACGCTCCCTGCGAGGAGATCCGCGAGGATCTCGCGACCCTGCGCCGGGGCTCCCTGCGGCGCAGCCGGCTGCGCCACCACCTGCGTGAATGCCCGGCGTGTGCCGCCTTCCGCGAGGATGTGCGCCGCCAGCGGGCCCAGATGGCGATTCTGCTGCCCGTTATCCCCTCAGCCGGGCTCAAGGCCGCGGTGCTCGGGGCCGTCGGTTCGGGCGGCGGCCTCGCCGGCGCCGGTGTCGCCGGTTCGGGGGCTCTGGCGAAGCTCGCGCTCGTGGGAGTGATGACCGCGGGTGTGGGCGGAGCGGGAATCGCGATCGAGGAACGGCGAGGGGACGGGGCGGACCGGAAGGCCGCTGAGACCGCACCCCGTCCCGCGGGCAACGGTGGGGCCCTTTCGCCCGCGACGCTCGGGGCCGGCACCGAGGGCTCACGTCATCGAGCCGCGGCCGGGGGTGCGGGTGCGGGCAGGAACCGCGGTGCACCGAAGGCTTCGCGCGGCGAACGCCGGTCGGCCCGGTCACTCGGCCAAGGCCCCGCCTCTCGACCGGCCCGGCGCGGTCGGTCGGCACCAAAGGTCCCGCCCCGTGGCCGCCGCGAACCGAAAATCGCTCCGCCGAGAGCGCAGGGCAAGCAGGGCCCGCC